>JAOZNE010000225.1:0-3412 GCA_029933955.1 Phycisphaerae bacterium | reverse complement strand
TGCCTAAAACGCCAGTTGGACTCTGACTCCTGCTACTACGGCGTCGGATACGCTGCTGTCGCCGCCGGGGTTTTTCAGGAATTGCAGCGACGGGGTTACGTTCATCCATGGCGTGAGCTGGGCGTTGTAGTAAAGCTCCCAAGCCTGCTCTCGCTGTGCGGTGTAGTCCGAGCTGTCGCCGAACTTGCCGTTGGCATAGCCCAGGCCCAGCACGTCGTCGTCCCGTCCAGGCACCAAGCCTTGGTATTGCAAGCCCGTGCTCCAGAAACATTGAAAATCGCTAACATCGCGGTCAGCCCAGCCAAAGCGGAAAAACGCGCCCAAGCCCTGGTCGTCCTGTTCGTTTTCGCGGTAGAGATACTGGTCGAAGGACAGATAAAAGCCGACATCGTCTCGTTTGGTCGTGCCCTTTTCGAATCGCTCTTTGTCCCGCGGGTCGTACCACACGCCCGCGCGATAGCCGCCCGGCAAGGAGCCCCATGGAGCTGGAACGGTTACCGCCAGGCCTGTTTCGAAGACGCCGAAGAAGTAGTCCTCGTCGTGGAAGGCGGTGTTGAATCCGGTTTCCCGTGCGTCAGCCTGGGCGTCTGCTACCCCAGCTGCGACATAAAATCCTTCGACTGGCTCGACGTATAAGCTGACAGCCAGGCCTTTGTCCGGGAAGGGGATCGTGGGGTTGTTCACCAACGCGCCGTTGAGGAACTGGGCGGTTTCGTCGTTGGCAAAGGCGTTGGAGTCGAAGGCTACGTCGCAGTGTCTGCACGTGTATCCGCCGGTGATGTCCATTTTACCGATGCGGAACTTAACCCTGCCTTCGAGGAAACTTTGCTCGTAATACAGCTCGGACAGGTCGATAACCTGGTCGCCGTAAGCTGCGCCGTTTACGTCCATGACGCTGCCGACGGACGACGGCCCGAGTCCTTCCGACCAGCCTCCCTCTGCCAGGGCGAAAACTTTCGCGCCGGGTAGGCTGAACAGTTTTTCGAGGTCGAACTCCATCTCCAGGTCGAATTGGCCCGTGTACCTTCCTCGCCTGCGATGCACGCCCGCCCGTTGGCCAGAGCGGTTGGTAACCCCGCCGCCCTGGAGATTTATCTGATAGACCTGCGTCAGCCCCAAGCCTATGGTTATCCCGCGCTCTTCCAGCGTCTCGCCCAGGCCAAACCAATTGTCCGTCAGCGCGTCCCTGCCTGTCAGAAACTGGGCCAGGCCTGGCGAACCGTCGGAACTATTTTCAGCTGGTTTGTCAGGGCCTGGCTCATGGGCCAAGGCTACCGAACCGCTGAACATGAAAACACCCGCACAGAACAACATCAACGTGAAAACTCGCATTACTTTTCTCCTAACAAAGCCAAATGAAAAACGACAAATTATTACGAAACTCAATTTTTTATTACGGGTAGAATAGTAACCCGCTCGTGGAGTTGCAATTGTTTTTTACATTTTTTCAGTTTTTGTAGGTCATGCAACTTGTTGCATGACCCACCCTGAAACATCGAGTGAGCCTTTCAGCTTTGCTACCTCGCGGCCTGCGATTCAACATAGCGAGTATTTTATATTTAGACTAAATATAGTCAAGGAGAAAAATAAAACCCATCCACAAACCAAAGCCAGAATTGGACAAAAAATAATACATAGCTGTCCATTGAGTAGTCTCAGGAAAAATAGGTTGAGTCTGTAACGACCGCCTGTACCTCGTCAATAATGGCGTTGGCCTCACGCTGGGATACATCAGCCTGCTCGGCAAGTTGCAGCATATGCGTACGGTTGGGATTTTTGCCCTCACCAGCAATAGTCATAGTATGTTCGCCGCCAGGGCCCGGGGTGTAGAGCAGGTCGTAAGCGGGAGTAAGCGTCCAGTCGCCCGTGGTGTCGTTCAGGATAAATGCGAAGTTCTTCACATGATCATCGCGGTTGTGGGCCAGCACGTTGAACACCATACGGCGGAACATGCGCAGCACGTCCTGATGGTTCCGTGTCAGCAACGACGTGGCCTTGAGCAGGTCGGCATAGTCGGCCGACGGGATGCGGAAGTTGGACTGGATGAGGTTACCGAACGTGTGAACGTGGTATCGCCGGTTGCCATCGCGGTCGAATCGCTTGGTGCCGAAGAAGCGGTCGCCTTCGGACGTCTCGAACAGGCGGGTCGGGGGCATATCGATACCGGCATCGCGAGCCATGAGCGAATAGGCGTATTCCATAGCCCCGGCATCGTCGGCATCAGCCTCGGCGGCGAACTTGATAATCCAGTGTTCGAAGTTATCCGGCAGGTCATCCTCGCCGGAGATGACATTGTTTGTGTCGGGATCGAAGCCGACGAGAACCTTGGGCCTGGCACCGCCGGGCGAACCGCCAGCCCGCAACAGTTGCGGTAACACGTCTACCGCATCGCCCGCGAGAATCTCTTGCGACTGGCGAGCCAGATCGTGCAGGTCGAATACGCTGGCGTCGGCGTCCTCGCGATCGCTCGGCGGGTAGTACGTTATCGCGCCCATCGTTCGGGTGTCCAACCAGGACAGCCGGTCCAGCGGACAGATCTCGGCCAGGTTTCGGCCAAGGGAGCGGAAGTGGCGGTCCATCAGCAGCAGGCCCCAACCGTCGGGCAGCGAATCGTCGAACAGGCCCGGCAGCGGCCCAAACTGGCGGTCGGTATGCTCGAACAGCCCCGGCTCAAACGGCAGGCGAAACGGCGAGAGGTTCAGGCCGGTCGCGAGGAAGTCGGCATCGTACTCGAAATACACCCGGCCACGATCTTCGGCCAACGTACCGACGGGCACCGAGTCGCCCGGGCTGCGGGTAAAATGAACGTCCAGTTTCTTCATACGCGACCTCGTTTGCGGGTAGGCTTGGCGGTGCGTTGTTCGAGTTCCTCGATGGACTGCGCCGGCGGCGGTTGGAATAACTGGTCGAACTCTTCCAGGCGGGCCAGCACGTGGGCAACCTTAAGGACTAACTCCAGAGAAGCCTTGCCAGTGGCTTCGAAACGACGTAGCGACGAAGCCGTCACGCCCGCCCGTTCAGCCAGGGTGTTCTGCGTCCAGCCTTTGAGCAGTCTCAGGGCTTTGGCGCGGCCGGCCAGGGCCTTGGCCGTCTCGGCGGGGCCTATCAATGTTAGTTTCACAGCGTTCACATGCGTATTATACCATGGTTTAGCAGTATCGACAATATATTATCGACTAAATCCTATATCGGCACTTTAGAGATAATATATTAGCGATTACCTACAAAAGGGCATATCCTTTTTCGTGGCAAATCCGATACTTGTCCGCCGATGTAATTCCGTAGCCTCTCCCGCGACTCGCTTCGTGCGAAGCAGTCGTCAAATTCAGCCAGAAAAGTGTTCAGTTCTTTGTTCTCCGCCCATATTTTTGATTCGCTTGACATCCATGCCGACACTCCTTATATTTAGCGT
>JAOZNE010000034.1:0-12946 GCA_029933955.1 Phycisphaerae bacterium | reverse complement strand
ATTTCATCAAGGTTATATTATAACCGCGACTACAGGCCAATGCAAGTTATATTTCAAGAAAAGAAAATCCGTGAAATTATGGACTCTTGATGGGTATTTAGCCTTGGCTGTTTTGTATTGCTGGTGTCTGGTCGTTGTTCCTGCTATAATACCGCCCATGAAACCGGAATCTCTCAAGCGTGCCCGATACTCAGCTGTTACGACGGCGTCGTCGTCGCCTTTGCGGGACGTTGCGGAGCGTTCGTTGAAAAAACGCATCGGCGGGGCTGTGATGATCCTGCTGTGTTTCATCGCCATCGGGGCTGTGGGGTTTTGCTGGATCGAGCCTGGGTACACCTGGCTGGACGGCCTATACATGACCGTCATCACAATTTCGACGGTCGGATACGAGGTCGTCGGCGGGCACCTCACCCAGGCTGGGAAAATATGGTCGATATTCGTAATAGCTGGCGGATTGGTTTTGCTGACAATCGTCGGGACGCAAATCGCAGCTCTGGTCGTGGAAGGCCAATTACAAGGATTCATCGGGAGACGTCAATTGAACCGGAAAATAGCTGCCCTGCGGGGCCACGTGATAGTTTGCGGGTATGGCAGGATGGGCGGGCGGGTTGCTCGCGAGCTGAGCGCCTCTGGCAGGGATGTCGTGGTTATAGACAACACCGCCGAGCGAACTGCCGCTGCTGAGCAGGCTGGGATGATGTTTGTCATGGGCGACGCTCAGGAGGAGGACGTCCTCGCGGCAGCTGGTCTGGAGCACGCGTCCATTCTGGTAGCTGTGCTCAGCGACGACCCGGAGAATCTTTTCGTAACCCTCTCTGCCAGGCAGGAGAACCCGGATTTGCTGATAATCTCTCGTGCCCAGGAAGCTGCGAGTCAGAGCAAGCTCAAACGGGCTGGGGCTGACAGGGTCGTCTGCCCGCAGATAATCGGAGCCAACCGCATGAGCGACGTCGTGCTCCGCCCGGCGATGGTGGATTTCGTGGAGATGGCCCATAGCGGCGTGGACCTGGAGATGGATCAGCTCTTGCTCGGCGGCAACAGTTCGCTGGTAGGCAAGACCCTGGCTGAGCTGGAACTGCCCCGCCGGGCAGGGGCCCATGTGGTAGCGGTCCGCCATGCTGACGGCAAGACGAATTATAGGCCTGACCATAGGCTGAAGTTGGCAGAGGGCGATAACCTTATATTAGTAGGCCGAGTGGGAGCAGCTGAGGCTGTGGAACAAATGCAGGAAGAAGACTGAATTGGTTGACTGGTTGACTGGTTGATTGGTTGACTGGTTGATTGGTTGACTGGTTGGGTGGTTCCCGGGGAACGAGGGGTTCACCCACGCAGAAATTCTCTCGCAGAGACGCTGAGTACGCAGAGAAAAAAACGTAACCGTTCACACAAAAACAAGAACCACGGATAAACACGGATAGACACAGATATTTAAAACGGCGAAAAACACGAAAGAAAAAGCAAAAAACTTCATGGTAAACTTTGTTTTTTACGATAATTCGTGGTTCTTTTCTGTGAACGGTTACAGATATCGCTCCTACGGAGCTGTCTATCTCACCTGCTGATTACGGGATGGCTATAAAATTTATTGAAAAACCGTGAACAGTTACCAAGTTTTTTATTGAAAGACCGTGAACGGTTACGAAAAAAAACATGGGCGGGACACCCATGCTACCAATCGACCAGTCAACCAATTGACCAGTCAACCATTTTTGTTGTTTTTTCGCTTGCTCCGGCGGCGTTGCTTGTGTAAATTACTCGCTCGTAAAAATTTCTGGCTAAGGCTAAACAAAATCGGGTTGTTGTGACGAAAGAATCTACAGCGGTCTTGGTAGTGGGCTGCCAGGGTTGTGGTGCGTGCGGGTTCCGTTCGCACTTGGTGCGGCCTTGTGGCTGTATGGTGCTGCAGCTCGGGTCGATATGCTGACCTGGGTTGGGCTTTTATAAGGAGTACTGCGGTGTTTAATATTCGTCGAGTTTTGTTGTTGATAGCGTGTCTGGCGTTTCTCTCGGCTGTGGGTATCTCAGCGGATGGCCCATCGGCTGGCGACCTGCTTGCCAACGGGCAGAGACAGTTCCAGAACCAGGACTATGTAGCTTCCCGCACGACACTGTGGCAGGCGTATGGCCTGCGGGACAACCTCTCCCAGCAGCAGCGTCAGGTTTTGGCGGACTTGCTTGGCAAGGTTGACCGGGCCATCGAAGCCCAGGTGGTGGGTCAGGCCCGCTACGCAGCTGCAACCAGGTCGCTCCAGGCCCGGAAGTGGCAAGACGCTCGCCCAGGTCTGGCCGCTACTGCCGACTCGCCATACCTCGCGCCGAAACTCCGCGCCCAGGCTAAGGATCAGCTTGCCATGGTCGAGATGAAAATCGCAGCCCAGGCAAACGGAACCGCGGCAGAGCAAGACGCCCCGACGGATCAGGCCCAACTAGCTTCAGCTGACAAGCCCGAGCGAAGCGACGAGCTGATATTCGACCCCGACGAAGCTGAAGCACAGGCCCAGCCTAAAAAACCCGAAGCGAAAAAACTGCGCACAGCTCCAGCTCAGGAAGTTAAGCAAACCCCAGCTGCGGAAAAGAAACCCGCCCCAGCTGTCGAGAAAACTCCAAGCCCGGAGAAAATCGAAAAAACTCCGACGAAGGTAACCGCTGTCCCGTCCAAGCCAACTGGGCCTACCGCCCAGCAGGCAAAGAAGATAAAGGTCGACATGCTCTTGGCTCAGGGCAACGAAGCTCTGAACAAGAACCAGGCTGCCAAGGCGGTGGATATTTTCTCGCGGGCATTGCAGTTGGACCCGCAAAACGAATTGGCCCGGGCTGGGCTTGGCCGAGCGCGTCAGCTCACAGCCAGGCCTGCCAGTGCGGGCATTCTTACGAGGTATCAACGCCAGCTTCGCGTTGAGAAGCAAATCGCCCAGCAGGACATTCAGCTGGAGATGAAACGCTCGATGGAGCTTATGGCCAAGCCCGCCAACCGGGACACATTCGACGCTGCGGAACAGGCAGCCAGGCGGGCTAAGGGGATTTTGCAGAACAACAAGCGACTTTTCACGACGGGCGAGTATCGCTCGCAGCTAGCCAAGACGGAAGACCAGCTCAAGTGGATTCGCACCAAGCGAGCGGAGTTCAGCCGAGGCCGACTTCGCGAGCAGATTGCAAAGATCGACACGGAGAACCGCCAACGCACAGCCAAGGTGCGGATGATGCGGGACCAACGCATCGCTGAGCTTACCACGCGTGCCCAGTCGCTGTTCAACGACAACGAGTTTTACCAGGCGATGCACGTTATGAAGGAGATCATCGAGCTGGACTCAAATAATGGCTGGGCTTTGAACAATATCGCTGTGGTGGAAAAGTGCATCATCCTGCAGCAGCAGAAAGGCGCCGCCCGCCGAAGCGACCTCGAAGCTTCCAAACTTTCGGCTGACGTGCGACATTCGGAGATTCCCTGGTACGACCTGATTCGATATCCCAAGGACTGGAAAGAGCTGACCGCTCGCCGGGAGAGGTTCGGTGCCAGCCAGATTAATGAGTCCGAGGAAGACCGCAAGCTGAACAAAAGGCTCGACGGCAAGATACAAAAGGTCGACTTCCGCGAGGTTGCTTTTTCCGACTTCGTAGACTTCCTGCGGGACAACAGCGGTGCGAATATTTTCGTCAACTGGAAGGCCCTCGAAGCTGCGGGCATCGACAAGACCCAGACCATCACGATAAAGCTCAGCAATGTAACTTTCCGCAAGGCTTTGGAACTTAGCCTGAACGACATCGGCGGCGGAGCGACCGAACTGGGCTATGCCGTCAACGACGGCGTTATCTCGATATCCACCCGCGAAGACCTCAACCGCGAAACCGAGACGCTGGTCTACGATATCCGCGACCTGCTGATTCGCATTCCAAACTTCACCGGCAACAGGGTGAACCTTTCGTCCATCGGCGAATCCCTGAGCACTGGCGGCAGCAGCGGCGGTGGCGGCAGCGGCGGCAGCTTGTTCGACGACGACACCGGTACGGACGATGAGGAGACCGAAGACGTCGCCCAGACCCGAAGCCAAATGATAAACAACGTTCGGCGGATGATAACCGAGACCATCGCCCCGGCTTCATGGAGGCCTGAAGGTGAAATCGGTGCCATCAACGAACTCAACGGCAACCTGGTTATTACGCAGACGTCCGAAAATCATCGCCAGATTCACAAGCTCGTATCCAGCCTGCGAGAGTCACGCACCATCCAGGTCGCTATCGAAGCGAGGTTCATCACCGTCAACACAGGCTTCCTCAGCCAGATTGGCGTCGACCTGGACTTCTACTTCAACCTGGGCTCGCAAATCCATGGCGGTGCCCCAACCGTTACCGACCCCATCACCGGTGTTGCAGTGCCCGCCGCGGGCAATAGCACGTGGCAAAACCAGGGTTATCAGCCCGGCAGAATGTTCAACAGCGTCTCGCCTATCGGTGTGGGACAGAATAGCTCGACTTTTGCCAATATCCTCACGCAAACGACCAACGTCGCAGGCGGCATTGGCAGAACCATGGAGCTGGCTGGCGGAAACCCGGCGATGTCTATTGTGGGTACTTTCCTCGACGACATCCAGGTCGACTTCCTGATCGAAGCCACCCAGGCCCACCAGTCCACCCGCACGCTGACAGCCCCCAGGCTGACCCTGTTCAACGGGCAGCGGGCCTATGTGAGCGTGCAGACAAGCCAGGCCTATATCTCCGGCGTCGAGCAGGTCGTTTCGGAAAACGCCACCGCTCCCCAGCCTGAGATTTCCTACGCTCCTACCGGCACGCTGCTGGACGTGGACGCGACGGTCTCGCATGACCGGCGATACGTTACGCTGACGCTCAGGCCTCAGGTCGTTACGCTGAACCTCAACGACAACGGCGAGATCAGCGGCACGAACGTTAGCGGCGTGTTCATAGGCCTGCCCATTATCACCCTCCAGGATATTCAGACGACGGTCTCTGTCCCCGATGGCGGAACGCTGCTGATAGGCGGCCAGAAACTCACCGGCGAGGTCGAGCGGGAGATGGGCGTGCCTGTCCTCAGTAAGCTGCCCATTATCAACCGGGCCTTTACGAACAAGGGCAAGCTGCGAGACGAGGAAACACTGCTGATTCTAATCAAGCCGCAAATTATCATTCAAGACGAAGCCGAGCAAGACCCATCACGCAGACTGGAAGAACCAGCCTTCGAAACAGGCCTGGGCGTAGACTGATTTCGGATTTCGGATTGTAGCACAGCCGCCCCCGGCTGTGATTTTGGGTGCCGTGGTTGCGGTGTTTGCAACCACGATATCGTTAGACGTGGTTGCAAACACCGCAACCACGGCACCCGGCGTCTCGCCCGTGTTTCTTTGATTGGGCATTGGTCATTCAATGGGCATTGGGTATTTGCTCATTGGTCATTCAATGGCTGTTTCCCCCGCCCGTCATTGAGCGGGTACTCGGGTTTGGCTGTCCGCCATTTTGCCGAACGTAACTATGCGGTCTTTGCCGAGTTCCTTGGCTTTGTATAGTGCTTTGTCAGCCATGGATACCAGGGTGTCTTCGTCGTCGGGGAAGTCTGCCCGCAGCGACGCCACGCCGACCGAGAGCGTAACGGGTACTTTGGTAGCCAGGCCTTGCTGCTCCAGTTGACGGGCTACTCCCTCGCGGATTCTATTCAGCACGGGCAGAGCGTCTGCGGCGCTTGTTTGGGGCAGCAGCAGGATGAACTCGTCGCCGCCATACCTCGCTGCGATGTCGCTGGCCCGCAGAACCTGGCGGATTTCCTCAGCCATGGTTTGCAGCAGTTTGTCGCCAGCTTGGTGTCCCAGCGTGTCGTTGAATTGTTTGTAGTGGTCCAGGTCTATCATCACGCAGCTTAGGTCGTTGCCGTATCGCACAGCTTCGTTGAACTGCCTGTCGAGTTGTTCGCCAAAGTGCCGCCGATTGGCCAGGCCCGTGAGCGAGTCGGTCGTAGCCATAATCTTCAGCTGCCTCATAGACTCTTCCAGCTGATCGTTTTTATGCTGCAGCTCTTTGAGCATCCACTGAAGCTCCCGCTGCAGTTCGTCTCGCTCGACTTTAAGTTTGTGCAGGCGAAGGTTTTTCTGCACGATAGCTGGTATCGACAGCAGATATTGGCCTTGTTTTACGACATAATCCTGCGCGCCCTGTTCTATCGCCCGCGAAGCTGTAGCCATGTCGTTCTGACCCGTAATGAATATCACGGGCACATCAGCCCGGGCGATGATTTTCTCCAGCACGTCCAGCCCGGTCATGTCCGGCAGGTTCAGATCCAGCAGTATAATATCGAACCGCTCCATGTCCTGGGCGAGACAATCCGTGCCGTTGGTTACGCAGACCACCTGCCCTGTTTTCGGCTCGTGGTAATACATCATAAGCGAATCGACCACCAGGGTGGAATGGTCGCTGTCGTCGTCTACTATCAAAATATTCGGGCATGGCGTGTGTGGGTTTGTCATCCTCGTACGTCCTCCTGGATACGCCTGCAGCTTAGCGTTGCGGCGCAGTGTCGCAGGCTTTGTTGCAGGTTCCGTGTCATCTCCAACACATCTCGGGATTTTTCGACAAAATCATCCGCGCCTTTTTTTATAGCCTCGGTTCTGTAAAGGTCTGTTTCCCCGTGGCCTGACACTATTATCACCATGATATTCCGCAGCTGCGGGTCGGATTTTATCAGGTCCAGCAGCTTCATTCCGCCCATGCCCGGCATCTCGATATCCAGGAACATAACGTCAGGCCCGGCGTCGCAATTGGCCTGGATTCTGGGCGTAATATTCGCCAGTGCCTCCTCCGCTGTGGTTGCCTGCTGAATGTCCCGCACGATTTGCGAATCGCCCAAGGCCTCGCCTGTGAGCCAAAGGTGGTCTGTGTCGTCGTCGACGATCATCACACGCAAGCCGGCTGGTTTGTTACATAGTTTATCCACAAGAAATCTCCTGCCGCACCTCCCGTTGTAATTCCTGTTGCACTTTTTGTTCCGCTGTGGCCTTGGCTGAGAGCGTGAAGAAGAAGCTCGCTCCCTGGCCCGGGGCAGATGTTACCCACGCCTGGCCATCGTATGTCGACACGACCGTCCGCACCACAGCCAGGCCCACACCCTTGCCGTCAGCGCCGCTGGTGTTGCCAGTGTCGCCCCGCCGAAACACGCAGAAAACCCTATCCTGCTGGTCGGCGGGTATCCCAGGCCCGTTGTCGTTGATACAAAACTCGTGCATGCCCTCGACCAATTTATGCGAGACGCAAATTCGCCCGCCAGCCTGACGGTGCATATATTTTATAGCGTTGTCGATGAGGTTTTGGAAGACCTGGCGAATGCGATTTGGCTCGACGTTCAGCGTGGGCATGGACGGGTCTATTTTCAGCTCGATAGCTCGGCTGGTCAGTTCATACTCGAACGTCTCCGCCAGCTCGCCCAGCATTTGGCCTATGTCCACGAGCTGGCGACTTTGTCGGCGGGTTTTAATGCGACTAAGCTCCAGCAGCTCTTCCAACAGCGACGTTTCGCGGTCGACATTGGTCTGAATTCGTTGCAGCCTGGCCAGGGCTTCCTCGGGTATTTCGTCCCGCCATTTCATCGATATCATCGTAGCCATGCCAGCGATATTCCGCAGCGGAGCGTTGAGGTCATGGCTGACCGCGCGGAGAAACTCTTCCTTGTCTCGCATCTCGTCGTACAGTCGCCCATTGGCCCGCTGCAAGTCCTCGGTTCGCTCAGCTACTTTTTGTTCGAGCTGCACATTGTTGGCCAACAGCTCGTTTCGCATGGATGACACCTGGTCAGCCATGTGGTCAAACGCCGATGCCAGCTCGCCCGTTTCGTCCCGCTGGGTGAACTCCGCCCTGGCAGAATAGTCGCCCCGGGCCAGTCGGTGGGTGATGCGGGCCAACTTTCGAATAGGCCTGACCATGAACTGCCAGACCAGAATATACCCTGTCGGTATCGCGCAGAACACTATTATCGCAGCGATGGAAAATATTTTCCCTCTGGTCGCAGCCAGGGTCTTTCGGGTTGCGTCGATGAGCAGAACCAGCCGAACGCCCCCGGCGAGTCTTTCGTCGTACCAAAGCTGGTCGCGAGCGACGATAGGCTGGGCGACGATGATATGGTTCTCGCCATGGTGTTTGATGGAGACTTGGGCCGCAGGAAACTTTGTGTGCTTTTCCCAAAGTCCGACCTTGCCATCGCCTGAGGCAAAAGAGACCACCTGCCCGCCCTTGTCCACAACTGACACATACGCGACATGTTTGTCCTTGACCCAGTCCTTGGCGAGGTTGTCCAGGGCGGAGAATCGTCCGCTTCGCAGGTCGCCCTCAGCAGCCAGGCTCAGGGCTTGGCTCAATTTTTGAGCGTGCAGCAGGTCGCTGCGCCTGGTTATGTCGCAGACGGTTTTGTAGTAGTACCACGCGCCAGCTGATACGGTGCCGATGACGATGTAAGTGATGATGATTGCAGACTTTAACTGCAAGCCGAAACAGTGCCGTCGCACCATAGGCATATTGGTACTGCTTTTTGATTTCGGAGCTGCCACATCCATATAATAAGAGCCTTTGGTTGAGTTATCGGCCAGTTTTGGGGGGCATTTTAGCTACAATTAATTTTTTTCATATTTGAGGCTGTTGCATAATTACCCCAGATTTTTCTCAAGCTTCCCGATTTTTTCGTAAGGTCAATCACAACAACCGGCCTATTGAAACGCTTCGCAAAGAATTAAGACACACATTTACCTTCGGAGATATCGTAAGCAAGAGCGACCAGATACTGCGAATTTTAGATATCCCGCCTAATGTTGCCGACAGCGATAGTCCTGTCCTGGCAACCGGTCCCAGTGGTACTGGTAAGGAATTGCTGGTTCGTGCAATTCACAATGCAAGCCCTCGTAGGAGCTGGCCTTTTGTAGTATATGATGCCGCAAAGTTTTTAGCCCTGAAAGGGCGTTACATATCTTTGGCTTGTTCTGGCTGGAGCAAAATTTTTAGCAATTCTATGTTACGCCCTTTCAGGGCTGCTCGCTGAAAGGCATTCTAGCCCCGCCTGCATAGACTATGGCTATAAAAAAATGGCGGCGACCGTCAACGAGACGGCCACCGCCGGACAGAAAGGGTGTAAGATTGTAAACAGTTATCAGCCGTCAGTTATCAGTTATCAGTTATCAGTAAAAGCAAAAAGAAACAGAATGAATTCCCGCTCCCCGATCAGGTCGAGGACAAGCTTCGCGGGAATGACAAAGAAAAAACAAAAAAAGCGAAGCGCGAACACTACGAAGGGTGAAGTTTGACGGCTGAATTACGGGGATTGAGGGCATCTACTAGGCCAGGAACTTTTTGATGCTTTCCGCGACATGACAACGTTGCTCTTCCGTCAGTTCCGGGTAGATTGGAATCGCCATGATTTCATTGGCTGCGGTTTCGGCTTCGGGAAAATCGCCCCGTTTGTAGCCCAAATACTCGAAACATTTCTGCATGTGCATAGGCACAGGATAATAAACCTCGCAGCCGATATTGTTCGCCTTCAAATGAGCCACAACCTCATCACGCCGCGGCAGGCGAATGCAATACTGGTTGTATATCGTTACGCAATCCGGAGAAATTTGCGGGGTCTCAATGGCAGTGTCGGCAAATTTTTCATCGTAATAAGCGGCGTTGCGACGCCGGCCTTGCGACCACTCGTCCAAATGTGGGAGCTTCACCAACAACGCAGCGGCCTGTATCGGGTCAAGGCGAAAGTTGCCGCCGACATAACTATGAAAATACTTCGGCTTGCTACCGTGATTACGCATGATGGAAAGGCGATTGTACAATTCTTCATCATTCGTAACTATCATGCCCCCATCACCAACGCCGCCAAGATTCTTGCTCGGAAAAAAACTAAAACACCCCGCCTTGCCGATGCTCCCCGCCTTGCGGCCTCTATACTCGCTGGTAATCGACTGGGCCGCGTCCTCGATGACCGTCAGGCCGTGCTTTTCAGCAATGGACATAATCGCATCCATATCAGCCATCTGGCCAAAAAGATGAACGGGCATAATCGCCTTTGTCTTATCGGTAATCGCCGCCTCGATAAGCGACGGATCGATGTTGTAAGTCTTCGGGTCAATGTCCACAAACACCGGCTTGGCGCCAGTTCGCGATATGCAACCGACCGTAGCAAAGAACGTAAACGGGGTTGTGATGACCTCATCGCCGCAGCCAATATCCAAACTCATCAGGGTATTAAGAATCGCATCTGTCCCGCTGGATGCGCCGACCGCAAATTTGCAGCCGCTTACCGCCGCAACCTTCTCCTCAAGCTCCGCAACCCTAGGCCCGCCGATGCATATCTGCGACTCAAGAACATCCGAAACAGCAGCAAGCACTTCGTCTTTTATCGTGGCGTATTGCGCCTTCAAATCCAATAGTGGTACATTCATATTAAACCTTATTTTTCCTTCAATTCGTCGTAGTTAACGGTTCCCTTGCTCAGCTCCGCTGGCAGCGGAGCTTCTTCGTCAATATCCAGGCATCGCAGCACGCCGGGGGTCTGTTCTTTGTAGCGGAACTTGCTTTCGGGGCATATCATAACACCATCGGCGTCGGGGTTGCTCAGCCGATGGCCATGCCTGCTTATCCAACCGGCCTGGCGGGCAGGAACGCCGAGCATCAGGGCGTAGTCCGGAACATCCTTCGCCACGACCGCCCCGGCTGCGATGAATGCGTATCTGCCAACCGTAATTCCGCAAACGATAGTAGCATTGGCGCCAACCGAAGCGCCCCGCCGAAGGAGTGTTTCCTCGTACAACGAATGTCGCACGACCTGGCTACGCGGATTGGTAACGTTCGTCAGCACGCAGCTTGGCCCGAGAAAAACATCGTTCTCGATCGTCGTGCCAGTGTAAATAGAAACGTTATTTTGCACCTTTACATTATCGCCGATAACGACCCCACCGGCGACGCTGCAATTTTGGCCGAAGATACAACGCTCGCCGATCTTCGCGCCCGGAAGGATGTGCGAAAAATGCCACACCTTCGTCCCCTCGCCGATCTCGGCGCCATCGTCCACATACGCACTTTCATGCACAAAATATTTTTTATCCATAATGTCAGTCATCCTGCTATCTTTAGTCTTGTTTAATCTCTTTCAGAATCGGATGATAATCGCCCTTTAGCCCGACCGGCTCGGCAGTGCGAATCTGCGAGACGATCTCGATGGCCTGGCGGGTGTCTTCCATGCAGAACCCGCGACCGGCCAGGATTTCTTTGTAGCTGGTCGTGTGCAGGTCGGTAAACCCGCCGGAAAACTCGATTTCTTCGCCGTCAACTGTGATAGACCGGAACGTTTTGGGCTTCTCGCCGCCGAACTCCGCAGGCAGGTCGTTGCTGTCCAGCGAAAGGAACCATCGAACATTGGCCCGCTGGAGCTCCAGCACCCCGCCGGTTTTTATCGGGGTCGCAATGTTAACCGTGTTTTGCCTGGCGCTGCCGAATATCCACGTCAGCATATCGAAAAAGTGAACGCCGATGTTCGTTGCCACACCGCCGGATTTTTGAATGTCGCCCTTCCACGAAGCCTGATACCAATGCCCGCGCGGGGCGATGTAGGTCAGCTGGATATCGTGTTTTTTGTCCGGGTCGCCAGAGAGAATTTTCTCCCGCAGAGTTTTGATTGCCTCGTGCAGCCTAAGCTGAAGAATAACGTTTACCTCGCCGCCAGACTCGCGGGCAAGTTCTTCAAGGGCGTCAAGGTTCCAGGGGTTCAGCACGATGGGCTTTTCGCAAATAGCGTTGGCTCCGATTCGCATGGCAAAGCGGATGTGGGCGTCGTGGAGGTAGTTCGGCGAACAGATAGAGACGTAGTCTATCTTCTGGCCCTTGTCCCGATGACGTTTGTCGATGTGCCTGTCAAACCGCTCGAACTCGGTAAAAAAGTCCGCCTCCGGGAAGCAGGAGTCGATTATCCCGACCGAGTCGTGCTTGTCCAGGGCTGCGACGCATTTGTTTCCGGTTTCCTTAATCGCCCGCAAATGCCGCGGAGCGATGTACCCGCCAACACCAATAATCGCAAAGTTTTTCATATAAAAACATTTCTCCGTAAGAAAATAGTTATCAAGAGTCAGTAAAAAACGGCGAACCGCGGTAAAAAGTTGTCAGTTATCAGTATTCAGTTGTCAGCAAAAGCAAAAAACAAAAGCGAACCACGGATGGATACGAACTTCCCGGCTGAGGGCGGCTAGGCTACATTTTTGCAATTGGCTCCAAGGCTTACTTTTTTTTCTGTTTTAATTTGCGAAGGAACTTGAGGTCTTCGTTGTCCTTTGGTCGGCCCGCCGCCTTTTTCATCTTGATCAGGTCATCAAGAGACGCAAACCAGGCAAAAACGTCGCCGAACTTGGCCTTTACCCTGTTCGTCCAAACACTATCAAAACTAACGCCTTTGACAAACGGATGAATATCGGTTTCAACCAAATTTTGTCGTATCAGCACCTTTTTGGTAAGGAGATCTTCGATCGTGATATCGGAAACATCATATCCAAACGACTTTAGCGACTGGCGTGTCCGTTTTGCGTTGGACTCGCTAGGCTCGATAAACAGATCAATGTCAAGCGTTGCCCGCGAATATCCGTGAACAGGAAAGGCTGTGGCACCGATAATCACAAACCGAACCTTATGTTCTTTTAACAACCTGAGTAGATTTTCGATGTCCATTTCGCCTCAGCAACAAGGTCATTTCCCGGCTCTTCTGCATCATCATTTGAAATCGCTGTCGAGTAGTTAAAGATACCAGATAATCCAGTTCAAACTCGATCTCCCGGCGTTCGTCGTCTTTTTCCAGTTTCAAAATGGCCATGACAAATATACCCCGAAAAAAACCGGTTAGCAATTAGCAGTTAGCCGCTACGCTTTGACGACCTTGCTCTTGCCGCGGCGGACGGATTTTGTTGCGTTGCGGGTGTCGATGACCAGC
>JAOZNE010000224.1:0-3447 GCA_029933955.1 Phycisphaerae bacterium | reverse complement strand
CGCGGCTGAACCTGTTCGCACACAAGTGTCTTCCATGGTTGTATTATCTCCGCCCAGGTGAAAATATCAAAGAGAAAAATACCCCTTGCCAGTAGCCAGGCCTGGGGTGAGTAAGATTTTTTTCTGGCGGTGTACGACGATTGTCCGGTATATATTTTAGTCGAGCTGAGTGCCTGACGAGGAACGGAAGAAAAAAATGGATTCCCGCCTTCGCAGGAATGACAAAGAAAAGAAAAACAGAAAAGAAACAGCAAAATTTACCGCGAAAGAACGCATAGAACACAAAGAGAAAAATAATTAGAAAAGAAAAACAGAAAAAATAACAAAAAAAACTTCATGCTCTTCATGTGCTTCATGGTGAGATATGCTTTATGGTAAGTTTTTGTGCAGGAGAGAAGCTATGCCGTTTATATCGAATACGGATCAGCAGCGTCGCGAGATGTTGGCTGAGATTGGCATGGAGGCTGGGGAGCTGTTTGCTGATATCCCAGCTGAGCTGCTCAGCCATCCTCCCGATATCCCCGAAGGTCTCAGCGAGCAGGAAGTGCTGGGCAGGATGCGGGAGCTTAGCGAGCAGAATCGCACGGGGCTGACGGGCTTCCTCGGCGGCGGATTGTATGACCATTATATCCCCGCGGCGGTGGACGAGATTATCGGCCGGAGCGAATTTTACACTTCGTACACGCCATATCAGCCTGAGCTTTCCCAGGGCACGCTGCAAGCTATCTACGAATTTCAGTCGATGATATGCAGGCTGACGGACATGGAGGTCGCCAACGCTTCGCTGTACGATGGCGGCACTGCCCTCTACGAAGCGGTGATGATGGCGGTGCGAATCACAGGCCATCAGAGGGTCATCGTCGATGAAACGGTCAGCCCAATCTACCGCACAATCCTACAGTCGTACACGCGGAACCTGGGCATCGAATTCGTCGAAACCAAGTCCGACAATGGCTTGCCCGACGGCGAGCATATCCGCGAGCAGCTCCAAGCCAGTGCCAAAACCGCTGCGGTCGTCGTGCAGAACCCGAACTTCTTTGGCTGCGTGAACGACCTGACTGGCCTGGCTGACCTTGCCCACGAGCACGGCTCGCTGCTGATCGCGTCAGTCTATCCAATCTCGCTAGGCTTGCTGAAAACGCCAGGGCAGATGGGAGCGGATATCGTAACCGGCGAGGGCCAAAGCCTGGGCCTGCCCCTGAGCTTCGGCGGGCCTTACCTGGGATTCATGGCGACGCGAAAAAAATACATGCGCAAAACGCCAGGCCGAATCGCCGGGCAAACCCTCGACAAAAATGGCCAACCCAGTTTCGTCCTGACGCTCCAGGCCCGCGAGCAACACATTCGGCGGGAAAAAGCAATGTCCAATATCTGCACGAACCAAGGCCTATGCGCCCTGACCGCGACGGTCTACATGAGCCTGCTTGGCAAGGCTGGCTTTGGCCAAGTTGCACAACTTTGCGCGGACAAAGCCTGGTACGCACAACGAAGACTGTTGGAAATCCCCGGCGTGAAACTCACCTTCCCAACCCGATGGTACTTCAACGAATTCGTCCTCGACCTGCCAAACCACGCCGACCGTGTGGTCCGCAGGCTGTTGCAGGAAGGCGTCGCTGCGGGGTTCCCGCTGGTGCGATATTATCCGAAAATGGAAAACGCCCTGATGGTCGCGATAACCGAAAAACGAACGAAAAAAGAAATCGACATGTTCGCGCATGTTCTGGAGGCATCGTTATGAAACTTATTTTCGATAAATCCGTGCCGCACCGACGCGGCGTGAGCTTGGCAAGCAACGATATCAGCGCCCCAGCCTCGCTGCCTGCTGGGCTGTTGCGACAGGCTCCCGCGGAGTTGCCCGAGCTTTCCGAGCTTGACGTCGTCCGCCATTTCACGAACCTCTCGAACAAAAACTTCGGCGTGGATACGGGCTTTTATCCGCTGGGTTCGTGCACGATGAAATACAATCCGAAAATCAATGAGCGGGTATGCAGGCTGAGCGGTTTCGCCGAGCTGCACCCGCTGCTGCCACAACTTTCGACGGGCGAAATGCTCGTCCAGGGCGCCCTGGCGGTGCTGTACGATATGGACATGCTGCTGCGCGAAATCTGTGGTCTGGCTGCCTTCACGATGCAACCCCTGGCTGGGAGCCATGGCGAGCTGACCGGCGTGATGATCATGGCTGCTTATCACCGCCAACAGGGCAACCGGAAGGACACCATCCTCATCCCCGACAGCGCCCATGGCACGAACCCCGCCAGTGCCGCCATCGCGGGCTACGAGGTGCAAACCGTGCCATCCGACGCCGAGGGTGTAATGGATATCGACGCGCTGGGCCAGGCCCTGGGCAGCCATGTCGCTGGCGTGATGCTTACCTGCCCAAACACGCTGGGGATTTTCAATCCCAAAATCGCGCAGATATGCAAGATGGTTCACGACGTCGACGGGCTGATGTATTATGACGGGGCGAACCTCAACGCTGTGCTGGGCAAGTGCAGGCCTGGCGATATGGGCTTCGATATCTGCCACCTGAATTTGCACAAAACTTTCGCTACGCCCCATGGCGGCGGCGGGCCTGGCTCGGGCCCGGTCGGCGTGTGCGAAAAACTCGAAAAGTTCCTGCCGATCTCCGTCGTCTGCGAGCGTGAGGACGGCTCGTTTTTCCTCGACTATGACAGGCCTGACTCGATAGGCTATATCGCGCCGTTCTACGGCAACTTTGCGATTATCCTGCGGGCTTACACGTATATTCTCATGCTGGGCAAGGCGGGCCTGGAGAGGGTCAGCGAAAACGCGGTGCTCAACGCCAACTACATCCGCAAGAAGCTCATGCCGTATTTCGACCTGCCCTACCCGCAGACCTGCAAGCACGAGTGCGTCTTCTCCGCCAGCAGACAAGCTGCCCTGGGCGTCCACGCGGTGGACATCGCCAAGGGCTTGATCGACCGCGGGTTCCATCCGCCGACGGTTTATTTCCCGCTGATCGTGCCCGAAGCTATGATGATCGAGCCGACCGAGACCGAAAGCAAGGAAACGCTCGACGAGTTCATAGACGCGATGATCGCCCTGGCTACCCAGGCCCAGGCTGACCCGCGGGCATTCCAAGCCTATCCGACAACCACGCCTGTAACCAGGCCTGACGAAACCCTGGCTGCGCGTAAACCAAACGTAGCGACACTGCCCACGAGTTAGATGCAAACATAGCTGCCCGACGGTTCGATTTCGGTTTTTTGATTTCGGATTTCAGATTGGCCCGGCGCCATGTCTGCGATGTTTGCGGACATGTAAACATTGAATACGAACAGTGTGTTCAAAAGATTACATGGTTGTAAACATCGCAACCGTGGCATCCAATTTTCACTGATTACTGATTACCGAAGACGATTGCTGCAACAAGAAGTTTGTGCTGGAAATCCATTTGTCGCAGAGCTAGAATACCAGTCCGGTTTT
>JAOZNE010000223.1:0-3483 GCA_029933955.1 Phycisphaerae bacterium | reverse complement strand
CCTCGGAGCGGCGACGACCTCGCAACAAAACCAAGCCTGGGAAAACGAAAAACCACTACACAACGTCGAGGCAAACATCCTCGACGACCTGTTCAAAGCACTGCATTGACGACAAATACGAATGTTCGAAACAAGAAACTTTTGTACTTTTTGCGAGATGCTATAGCCCCCGTGTCATTCCCGCGCAAGCGGGAATCCGGGGGTATCCGCCGGGTTTCACATTTGCCCGAGGAATGACAAAGAAACAAAAACAGTTCAGTATTCGATGCCGTTTTGGATTTTGGTAATTCAGATTTCGGATTTGTTTCGAATTTCGATATTAGGATTTCGAATTTGTTTAGTATTTCGATATTCGAATTTCGGATTTGCTTTTAACTTTGGGAGAATTGAAATGAAACACGTTATAAGTGCGATAGTTCAAAACGCCCCTGGCGTTTTGGCCCATGTAGCCAGCATGTTTGCCGCGCGAGGCTACAATATAGACTCGCTCGTGGTCGGGCGGACGGAAGACGCGAACCTCTCGCGGATGACTATTGTCGTCCTTGGCGATGACCAGGTGCTCGAGCAGGTTCGCAAGCAGCTTGAGAAGCTCGTTACGACCATTCGCGTTCGCGACTTCGCTCAGGGAGACCACGTCGAGCGAGACTTGATGCTCGTCAGCGTTCACACCCCGGCGGACAAGCGGGCAGAGGTTATCGCGCTGGTGGACTTGTTCCGTGGCCGCGTCGTTGACGTTTGTCGAGGCAGCGTGATGATCGAGCTGGCGGGGCCTGAGGACAAGATCGAAGCCTTCCTCGACCTCGTTCGCCCATACGGCATTCGCGAGTTAGCCCGGACAGGCGTCATCGCCATGCAGCGGGGCAAGTCCACCCCTGCTGAGGCGTAGTCCCCATAGCTACCCGACGACACTCATGAAGATTCCACGATTTTACACCGCTGCCCATGCCGGGCCTATTGGCACCTGGCGAACCCTGATGGACGTGTCGCTGATTCTGGCGCTCGTCGCAGCCATGGTTGCTATCCGCGCCCACTCGCCGTCGGACACGTACAGCTACGCGCAGTTCTGGCAGATAAACGCCAGCATCGACCACCTCAATGAAGGCAGCTTGATCCTGCCGAAGATAGACTCGATGGGCACCCCCGCCCGCAAAGGCCAACTCTACGCGTGGATACTCACCGCGACGATGAAGCTCACAGGTCTGAGCGGCGAGTTCGTTTTCCGCGCCCCGACCATCCTGGCTGGGGCGGGCCTGGCCCTGCTGGTGTATTTGCTGGGTAGGCGATGGTACGGTCGGTTGCCGGGCCTGGCCGGGGCGTGCCTGTGGACGGTAGGCCTGAAGATGAACAAAATATGCTATCTGGCTACGACCGATATGCTGCTGGCGTTTTGGATATGCCTGTGCATTTTCTGCGTAGACCGTCTGACGTTTCACCCCGCCGGGCCAGGCCGCTGGGCCTGGGCGATGGGGTTCTGGGCGTCGATGATTTTCGCTGGGCTGACCAAGAGTTGGGGCATCGTAAATGTCGCTATTGTCGGCGGGTTTCTTGCCCTGGCCTCAGCTGCGGGGCCTGGCGTGGCAGCCACGCGACGAGTCGCCGGGCCTGGGCGAAAGGCCCTGCTCCTGGCCAGGCTGATACTGCGACGATGGTGGGCGACGATGCGAGCATGCAAACTTTTTTGGGGCGTCCTCGCAATGCTCGCGGTTTTCGTGCCGCTGGGGATAGCTATGCTGCACATCGGCGGCGAGAAGTTCCGACAAACCCTCCGCTACGAAGTCTGGAACAGACTCACAGGCCAGGGCACCCACGCGCCAGGCTCGGTCCAAGGCCCAGCCATCGTACACCTATATTACAGCACCATCCCAGCTTCGATTTTCGCAGGCTGCGCGTTTTTCCTCGTGCCATTGCGACGTTGGCTGTCCAGGCGCGGGCCTATCACGCTGCCGTTGGCGTGGATTATCGTGGTGCTGGTCGCCTTTGGCATTCCCCACGGGTTCAGGCCTGACTATCTCCTGCCGTGCTACCCAGCCGTGGCCCTATTGGCAGGCTGGGCGGTCGGCGAGCTAAGCCAAGCCCGCTGGTGGGACCATCGACTCGCTAAGCACCTCAGGCGGATATGCCAGGCTGTGCCTTTCGTGCTGGCCTGCGGGCTGATAGTAATTCCGCTGCTGTATTTTTTCCACGACGCTCTGCCGGGCAAGATAGGCCAAAGCTTGACCATGCCGCCGAGGATGCTGCGGAGCACCTGGTATATCCTGGCTGCCCTGCCGGGGGTGGGTCTGCTGATTGTCGCTGCGGGTGTCTGGGCTATCCGCCGGCGGGCCATGGGCCTGACTGTCGCAGCAGTTTGCCTCGGCATGCTAGGCTTGTTGTTTTGCAACAGTCATTTGTTCCGCCGACACGCCCGCACTGGCGACGGCGATGTGATGGTGCGATTCGCCCGCGACGTCAAGCCCGTGATAGGCAGCGAGCCTGCTACGCTATATTGCGCGGGCAAGTTCGGTCTGGATGCATACCTCGGGCGATTCAACAACCAGCTGCCATACCAGGCATCCTTGGCCTTGGCTGAGATCAACGCGCCTGGCTCGGATTGGCTCATCATCAGCGACTTCGGGTTGGTTCAGCTAGGCGCTGCGGATAAAGAATCCGTCGGGCCTTACCGTGTGAAAAAGGCTGGGCGAAAACATTACTTCCGCCCCCGCCCGCAGGACATCGGCACGGTATCAGCCCGCAGCGTCGCGCCGATACAGTTTGAAAACTGGGGCTGCGTGTACCTTATAAAGGTTCGCAGACCCGTAAAACCCACGGGCCGGCCGTTCTTCATAGGCTACATATCCGACCCGGTGAAATAGGCAAGCAGGCAACAGGCAAGTAGGACTTTCTTGTTCAGGAAGCAAAGGAACTTTCGTGGCAATAGAAACTTTTAATACGTTGATCGCCCGCAACAAGCGGAACAGTTTTTTTCTGATATCCGGGTTCATGGTCTTTTTCGTAGCTGTGGGGCTGTTCATCGGCGTGGCCTGGGGGAGCTATACCGACGAGCTGGGCCAATTCCACACCAACTGGTATTTCGGCGCGACGGTGGCCTGTGTGGCTGCGGTGGTAGCTTTCGTGCTGACCCTGATTAGCTACTATGGCGGCAGCGGCGCGCTGATGGCTATGAGCAAAGCCCGCGAAATCAAAAAATCCGACGACCCGCAACTGTTCAATGTCGTCGAGGAATTAGCCCTGGCTGGGGGGGTGCCAATCCCGCGGATATACCTTATAGAAGACTCCGCGATGAACGCCTTCGCTACCGGGCGAGACCCAAAACACGCCAGCGTCGCTATCACCACCGGGCTGCGGAGCAAACTCAGCCGCGACGAACTCCAGGGGGTCATGGCCCACGAACTAAGCCATGTGCGACACTACGATATCCGCTACGCAATGCTCATGGCGGTGATGGTAGGCTGCCTGGTGATGCTCTGCGATATCTTCCTGCGG
>JAOZNE010000222.1:0-3501 GCA_029933955.1 Phycisphaerae bacterium | reverse complement strand
TCGACGCTATAAAAATTTGTGTAATTCTTTACTAGTCAACTAGTTAACCAATCAATCAACTACTCAAGCCGGTCGGTTTGAGTTATCTTGCCTTTTGCCCGTTTGTCTAATCTGTATCAGTAGGTTTTTCGCGTCTTTCCGATGGCGTGGGTCGCGGGCTTGGCGTTGGATAGCTTGGAGCTGTTTGGTCAACAGCTTTCGCAGACGCTCGACGTCCGGGTCGTCGTTGGGCAGAAGTTCCTGCACCTCTGCGAACTTCCTGGCTCCGTCGAGTACCTTTTCGTCGGAATATTTATTGCCTGGGGAAACCTTGGCTAGGCTTACTTGCAGGGGCTTGTCGTCTTCGTACGACCGCTCGAAATGGATATCCAGAAAATCGTCGCCCTGCCTGCCTTCGCAAAATACCCAGTACTCCCAGCTATGGATTTTCCCCTTCGTGTACGGGCCCATCAGCCCAATAACATGGCCTTTCTGATGCAGCTTGTCGCCCGTACTGATATGCCGAACCGTCGCGGATTGCGGCATCATCGTACCGCCTTCTTCGTCCTGGAAGACCCACCATCGGCCTGGCGATTCAACGCTTTGACAGTGGACGGTCAGTAGCAGGGCGTTGTCGACAGGCTTGCTGCCTGGGAACTCGATAATTTTCATGGTTACCGTACCCTCATGCGCGGTAACGCACCCAGCCAGCGGTAACATTGCCACCAGCGAGAGCAACAACACGGAAAGTGATATCGGACGATTCATGGCAGGTGAGTCTACGGCAGAGCTGTCAGCTCGTCAATGTCAAAGACAGCTACGAAAAACGCCGCAACCACGACACCGGGCCTGTTGTCTACTTGCCCATTGCCTACTTGCCTAATTTGCTCGCTTGTATCGCAGCTATTTTGCGGGTAAACTTCCACAGCTACGGGTGACGCAGCCAGGCACCTGCGAAACTATTTCTACTTAACCAAGGAGTAACTATGCAACACGAAAAAACCACGGTTGTCGATTGCACCATTCGCGACGGCGGGCTGATGAACGATTCGCATTTTGACCTCGAGACGGTGCGGGCGGTGTTTCGTGCCTGCTGCGAGTCCGGCATAGATGTCTGCGAGCTGGGCTATCGCAACAGCAAGGAAATGTTCGACCCAGCCAAGTTCGGCGCGTGGCGGTTCTGTGCCGAGGAAGACCTCAAAAAAGCGACCGACGGCATTGACCGGGGCGACATGAAAGTCGCTATGATGATGGACGCCCACAAATCCACGCCGGACGATCTGCTCCCCGCCAACGAGTCCCAGGCTGACATGATCCGCTGTGCGACATATGTCCAGGACATAAACAAAGCCATCCGCCTGGCCAAGGCTGCGGACGAGCTGGGCTACGAAACCGCTATGAATATCATGGCTATCACGCACGCGCACATGCCGGAGCTGGAAGACTGCCTTGACCAGATCGAGGAGGAAACCAATGTCCAGGCTGTGTATATCGTCGATAGTTTTGGGAACATGTACATGGATCAGCTGCACTTTATGGTGGCCAAGTATCAGATGCATCTCAAGACCAAGGCTGTCGGCGTGCATTTTCATAACAACCAGCAGCTTGCCTTTGCCAACACGATGGAAGGCATTGTCAACGGTGCCACCTGGGCGGACGGCACGATCAATGGCCTGGGCCGGGCTGCGGGAAACTGCCCGCTGGAACTGCTGATAGGCTTTTTGAAAAATCCGGACATCGACATTCTGCCGATACTCGATTGCCTCGGCAAGCACATCATCCCGCTGAAGGAGAACATCGAGTGGGGCTACCACGTTCCGTATATGATAACCGGCATTTTGAACCAGCACCCCCAGGCTGCGATGCAATGGATGGCTGGGCCTGACAAACATGACTATGTGAAGTTCTACGCTGAAGTGGATGAGTAGAAAAGTTATCAGTTGTCAGTTGTCAGTTATCAGTAAAAACAAAAACAGCGAAACACGGATGAACACCGATATTGTTTTTGATCTTTTTAAAAATCCGTGGTTATCAGTGTTTATCCGTGGTTCTGTTTTTTGCAACATAGCTACGGATACGGGAGACTGACCTGGTGGGTTTGAAACGCAAACTTGGTTTTTGGGATGTCTTTTCGATAGCTGCCGGCGCGATGATAAGCAGTGGGCTGTTTATCCTGCCTGGTCAGGCTTCGGTCCAGGCCGGGCCAGCGGTGGTGCTGGCTTACGCACTGGCGGCGCTGCTGATGATCCCCGCTCTGCTGAGCCAAAGTGAACTAGCCACAGCTATGCCGAAAAGTGGCGGGAGCTATTTTTTCATCGAGCGGAGCCTGGGAGCCTTGCCCGGCACGCTGGCGGGTTTTGCGAACTGGTTTTCCCTGGCCTTGAAAAGCGCCTTTGCCATGGTTGGCATCGGTGCCTTCGCTCAGCTTCTCTGGGCTGAGGCGAGCATATCCCCGCAGCAATGGGGATGGACGATAAAAGGCGTAGCGGTGGCAGGCTGCGTTGTCTTCGGGCTGCTGAACTGCCTCAGTGTCAAAGCGGTAGGCCGATCTCAAATAGCGATGGTCGTGGGGATTTTACTGGTGCTGGGCGTGTTCGTCGCGATGGGCATGGGCAGCGTCCGCCAATCGCCAAACTTCGACAATTTCCTCGGTAAGGGGTTCGGCGGCGTCTTCGCCACAGCGGGGCTGGTTTTCATATCCTTCGGCGGGCTTACCAAGGCTGCGAGCATCGGCGAGGAAGTCCGCAACCCGGGCAGGAACCTGCCGCGCGCAATGTTCCTGGCCTTCATCGTCGTCTCGTTGTTATATGTCCTGGCGGTGTTCGTTACCGTCGGCACGTTAGGGGCGGACATGGCCAAGGGGCCTTACGGCGACCTGACCCCGCTGAGCACCGCAGCTGGCCGGTTCATGGGGCCTGGCGGAATGATACTGCTCTCCGCAGCTGCCATGCTGGCGTTCATAACGACCGGCAATGGCGGAATCCTCGCAGCCTCGCGCAGCCCGCTGGCGATGAGCAGGGACGGCTTGCTCCCGCCGGGCCTGGGGAGAATCTCGCGCCGATTCGGCACGCCGCATGTCAGCGTCATACTCACCACCGCGTTCATGATAGCTATGATCCTGCTGCTGAGCATCGCAGACCTGGTAAAAGTCGCCAGCACGATGATGCTGATTCTCTTCGTGTTGGTGAACCTCTCCGTGCTGATAATGCGAGGCAGCGGCATCCAGAATTATCGTCCGCGATACCGCAGCCCACTGTTTCCGTGGGTGCAATTGGCGGGGATCGGCATATACTCCATGTTGATAGTCGAGCTGGTCGCCCTGCTGGGGTTGGTGCCGCTTATCACAGCGGGGGGCTTCGTCGTAGCGGGCGTGGGGTGGTACTTTTTGTACGTCCGACGGAACATCAGCAGGGAAAGTGCCCTGGTGCACATGGTTCGGCAGATTATCTCGCCGGACATTCGTCGCGGCGGCTTGGAGGACGAGCTGCGAGCGATAGCTATCCAACGCGACGAAATCGTACA
>JAOZNE010000033.1:10428-13198 GCA_029933955.1 Phycisphaerae bacterium | reverse complement strand
AAAGGTTGGTTCGAGTCCTGCGGATATATGACATGCCATTCTTAAAATGCTCTAGTACTCTGTCCCATGAATAAGGATGGGTAGATGCGCCGTGCCGATGAGGCAGATGCAAGAAATAAAAGAGTTGCCCATGTGTAGCATGGGTGCCGATGTATCGGGATGCCACCGGCGGCCGTGAGTTTTTTTCGTGGGCTTGGCGTTTCTATCGGCGTTGGCGCATAGTTTGTACGTCCAGGCCTGTCTTACCGAATGTCAGTGCGACCCAGCCATCTCTGGCGGTGGAATAAAATCTGTATCGCTGCGACAGATTTTTGTAGAACTCGCGCACCTTTGGCCCAGCTGTCGTCGGGCCTTGTGGCTGATGGTTGGAGCTGACGAGAATAATACCGGGCTTCACCGCTGCGACGAACTCCGGCAGCGTTGGCGTCCAGGCTCCGTGGTGCGGCAGGACGAGTATGTCAGAGCGGAGCTGCTCGCGCTTGCCGGGTTTGAGCAACTCAGCCTGGCCCTCCTCGGCCAGGTCGCCGGTCAGCAGGACGCTTTGGCCTTGGCAGATTATCCGCAGCACCAGCGAGGTATCGTTTTCCGAGAGTCCCGCCCGGCCCGCCGGTGGCCAAAGCGTCTCGACGCGAGTGTCCGGGCCTAGCGATGTCGTATCACCGGCACGGAGTCTGACGAGCTTTGCTCCGTGTCGCTTGAGCAGTTTCACCATGCGTATCGAAGCTTCGTTGCCGCCGCGGCCTGGCTGGTCGAAGTAGTCGCACAGGTACACCCGCTGGAGTAGGCCCGCCCTTGTCATGCCCGGCAGCGCGCTGTAGTGGTCGGTGTTGGCATGGGACACAAAGGCAGCTGCGGGGTCGGGCAGTTTCATCGCTCGCATGAAAGGCTCGAGCGCTTGGCGGTAAACGTCGAACCCGCTTCGCGTGCCGGCATCGAGGATATACGTCTGGCCTGCTGGGGTTTGCAGCACCACGCACTGACCAGCCCCCACCGCCAACATGTGCAGCCTGGCCGAGTCGCCGCTGCCGCCAGCGGGCAATTGCGTCCAGACGCTCAGGGCTATTAAAGCTACGACCGCGAGGCCAGCGATTATTCGTCTGGCTCGGCCTGCCTTATTGAGGGCTGGCAAAACTGACACGATGGTTCCGTAGCACAGCAGCACCCAGCCCAGGCTTACTGGCCGAAGTTGGACAGCCAACACCGGCAATGTCCCAGCTGCGTCGATAAGTTTTGTTATCAGCCAGGCCGGCCCGTCGGCGAGCGATGCCAGTGCAGCGGAGAGGTTCGGCATGGGCCAAGCCAAAGCCAGGGCGAGGTACCCCGGTACGAGCGTCGCGACGACCAGCGGGAATACCACCAGTCCGAGGACTATCGCGTATGGGCTGAACAAGCCGAAGTGATATGCTACCAGCGGAGCCGCAGCCAGGTAGGCTGTTACGCACATGCTGACCGCGGCGATTCCCCAATTTGCCGCGGAGAATCTCAGCCAATGTCGCACCCTGTTGGCGTCGCGGAAAACCATCAGGCCTCGCCTGTTCAGCCAACTGCCAAACAGCAGACGCTCCATCGACTTGTGCAGCAGAATAATACCGACCACGATGGTAAAGCTCAGCTGGAACCCCGGCAAGAGAAGCCCTCGCGGGTCAAACGCAAGAAGCCCAACCGCCGCGACAGCCAGGGCGTTGAGCGAGGAGTGTTTTCTGCCGGAGATAACCGCCGCGGACAATGCTGTGGCCATGACCGCACTCCTTAGCAGCGGCGGGCGGCTCTGGGCTACCACGAGATATGCCGCCAGGGCAATCAGCACTATAATCGCAGCCTTTTTGGGCGAAATGCACATCACGCGGCAGAGCAAATAAATGAACCCCAACAGCACGCCCAGATGCATGCCGGAGATGCTCATGAAGTGGGCCAGGCCGGCGCGTTTCATTGTGCGGTTCAGCTGGGCCAGTGCGGGGTGTCGCTCGCCGAGAACCAAAGCTGCGACGAGTCGGCCGCTCTGAGTGTCGCCCGGGTCGGTCAGCCTTTGGTACAGCAAAGCCCGCCAACGCTGCTGCAGCGCCTGCCACCACCGCCCCGGCTTGGCGTCCAGCGGAACCAGGCCCTGGGCGCATGGCACGCGGAAGTGGACCATTGTACCGCTTAGCTGGGCAGCTGCGGCGGCGTCGAACTGGCCCGGATTCCTGGGCGGGCGGTATCGGCCCATCTTGCCGATAAGCTCGACAGCCAAGCCAGGCTGGGGCGTTTGGTATGGCTCGTCAACGGTAACCCGCACCAGCCCACTGGTCTTTCGCCAACCTTGGCGTGTGAGTATGCTCTGGGCTTCGAGCAGGAATCGTACTGCCGGGGTAGGCTGATAGCCGAACTCCACCGCCTTGTGCGATATCCACGGATAGCTTGCAACTCGGCCTCGGACTCTCGCTAAAATTTGACTCGGGCCTGTGAAGGTTACGATGGCGTCGCTTGGCGTGGAGAAGTAAGCCAGCCTCATTCGTACAGCCCCGAGCGAAAACACCGCCAGGAGCAAAGCCCCTGTCGTAAGCAATATCAGGTGCTTGCGAAACAAAGAGACGACCCCCGTGACAAGCCCCGCCAAAGCAAGAACCCACCAAAACCCCACCGGCAGCGGCGCAAATCGCCCCGCCAAAATACCCCCCACAAACGCCCCAGCCACAGCCAACATAGGCCCGCGAATTACAATCGACCGCGAAACATTGACACTGTCATTAGTCATCAGTTATCTGTTATCAGTAAAAGCAAAAACAGCAAA
>JAOZNE010000033.1:6952-10328 GCA_029933955.1 Phycisphaerae bacterium | reverse complement strand
CAAAAACAGCAAAATACGAATGGCACGAATTTTTGTTTTTGTCTTTTCCGCGAAGCTTGTCCTCAACCTGATCGGGGAGCGGGAATCCATTCTTTTCTTTTTTCCAGGATCCAGGCTTCGTCACTTACCCTCTAATCATGGCTACCCCGCAAATAGCCGCGGTGTAGCCATGCCACCCATCGCTGTGATTTTTCCCAGCCAACCAATCAACCAGCCAACCAGCCAACCAGCCTACTGTACTTCCCTACGGACTTCTTCGATATGCAGGCCCAGCTTGGTCAGGGCCTTGGCGGCGATGCCGTTGGTTACGTGCAGCAGGCCCAGGAGGATATGCTCCGTGCCGACGTAGTTGTGGTGCAGCTCGCGAGCTTCTCGGACGGAATGCTCGATGACGCCCTTAGCTTCGGGGGTGGGTGGCAACTCGTCGAGTGTGTCCATAGGTTCGCCCACCTCCACAAGCTCAGCCACAGCTTCACGCACCTGCTCGGGCGTGATATTATGCTGCTCCAGCTCCTTGGCGCCGGTGCCTTCGACCACTCGCGTAAGCCCGAGCAAAATATGCTCCGTGCCGAAATAGTGGTGGTTCATCGCCTGGGCCTTTCGGCTGGCGATGTTCATTACTTTCCGAGCTGACTCCGAATAACGCTCAAACATAATCCTTCTTTCTCCACAAAACGAAAAGACGAAAAATTAGAAATTCCACAAGGCATTCTACACCAACCCGCCCGCTATTGCTATCCGAAATAGTAACCGTTCACGCCTATAAAATATCCCACCGCGAAAGGACGCAAAGAACACTGAGATAAAAAATTATCGATTGTCAGTAAAACCAAAAATAGCAGTCCACGGATTACACGGTTTTTTTAGGCAAAAAAAAGAAAAAACTGGATTCCCGCTTGCGCGGGAATGACAAAAAAAATTCGTGTCATTCGTGTTCTGCCGTTTTTTCGCTTTACGACAGGCTGAAGAATCGCATGGCGTTGTCGGTGGTTTCTTGTGCGAACTGTTCGGGGGCGGTGTTGCGAACCTCCGCAAGCCTGGCTGCGACGAGGGCGACATTGGCGGGGGTGTTCGTTCGCTGTTTCCGCACAGGCTCGGGCGAGAGATATGGCGAGTCGGTCTCGACCATGATTCGATCAGCTGGGGTCAGGGCTGTAGCTTGGCGAATTTCCTCCGCGCTGTTGAACGTCGCGATGCCCGAGTAGCTTATCGACGCGCCGATGTCCAGCACTGCCCGGGCCTGGCTTGGCCCGCCAGTGAAGGAGTGAAACAATAAAGTTTCCCCAGCCAGGTTGCTATCGGCAAGAATGTCCATGGTGTCGTCGAAGGCTTCGCGGGTGTGGATGACCACGGGCAGGGCGAGCTTGTGGGCGATTTCCAACTGCTGGGCAAAGGCCCGGCGCTGAGCGTCGCGCGGCGAGTAGTCGTAGTGATAGTCCAGTCCGATTTCGCCCAGGCCAACGCAGCGAGGCTTGGCGAGATATTCCTCGACCAGTTTCAACGCATCGGACGAGACGTTGGCTGCTTCGTGCGGATGCACTCCAGCAAGGCAGTAGACGCCGCGGGATGCGTATTGATTGGCAAGCTCAGCGGAAGCGCGAATCTCAGCCAGGTCAGCTGAGGCGCAGATAATTTTCGACACGCCCGCGGCCACAGCTTCGTCCAGCAGGGCAGAAGTGTTTTGGCGAAGCCTGCCATGGGAAAGATGACAATGCGTGTCTATAAGGTTCATGGGTTCGTCCGTGTGTATCCGTGGTTCTTGTTTTTGTGTGAACAGGTACGAATTTCGATATTCGGATTTGCTTCAAACATATTTAACTGCGATGTATGACTTAGCCAGGCCTAGTAGCTTTTCTGTGTGGATGGTTGCCTCGGGAAATAGCGAGGCGAACCTGGCCTGGCCCAGTAGTTGCGCGCCGTCGATAATCCTGGCTGCGTCGTTGGCGTCGGCTGCCTTGGCCCAATGACCAAGCTGGAAATGTCGCACTAGCCAAAGACGCCATCGGCGGGGCAGCCAATGGAAAAATGGCGTCATGCTGTGAGGCTCGATGGGGAACCAGAAGCTGGGCGTCTGGACGAAGTAGCTCTTCCCCAGCCGAGTTATTTCCCCAGCGAAACTCTCCTGCCTGGCCTCGCTACCTACGTGCTCGATAACGGAGTTGGAATGGACGATATGATACGCCCCGGAATTCATCGCCGACAGGTCGCACGCGTCAGCCTGGATGTGAGAAAAGTGTTCATCGTCCCGCTCATCGGCCAGGCCAGTGCCCGGCAGATTGACCAGCGTGATATGAACATTTTTCTCTTCCAGCCAGGCCTTCTCGACGATGTTCCAATATAGTCTCGTCCCGCCGAGGTCGATAATATTCACTCGCCCGTGTTTCGCAAAGGCTTCGTCAACCAAAGGCCAAAATAGTCTCAGCCGCTGCCGACGAAACCCCGAGCCGACGGAATCCCGGTCGTAATAATTCGTAAGCCATTTGCCTGGTGCGTTGAATATGGACATTTGGTATTTGGGCCTTGAATATTTATTCATAATTTTGCGTAGCGACTTATTCGAACGCGCCGGGGATATGGCGAATGTCTGGCTTGCCGCCGGGGGGTATGACGATGGCGACCACGTCGAACCGAACCGCCAGTACCCTGGCCTGGTGTGCGGCGAGGTAATAATTTGCGATGCCGCGGAGTTTGCGCTGCTTGGCTGCGTTGACCGCGGACTCCGGCTCGGTATACCTTCTGCCCGAGCGGGTCTTGACCTCCACAAAAACCAGCACCTGCTCCGCGCCGATTCGATCAAGTGCGAGGATATCAGCTTCCCCAGCTGGGCAGCGATAATTGCGAGCCAAGATTTTCATCCCAGCCCGGCGAAGATACCGACAGGCGAGTTTCTCGCCACGAGGGCCTAGCTGACCGTCGGGCGGAACCCGCGAAGGCTTGCCCGCGGGGGTTTGGCTTTGACGTCGGCTTGGGCCAAAAGGCCACATGTACTATGCTTCGCTCCCAGCGGGGACAGCCTCGATAGCTTCGACATCGGCAACAGCTTTGGCTGCGGCAAGTTCGGCAGCTGCCCGTTCCTTTTTGCTGGGCTCGCGGATTTCCTTCAGCCTGGTGGACTTGCCGACGCGGTCTCGCAGGAAGTAGAGTTTGGCTCGGCGGGTCTTGCCTCGGCGGACAACCTCGACATCGGCGACCTTCGGGCTGTGCAGCGGGAAGACGCGCTCGACGCCCTCGTTGTTGACGATCCGCCGAACGGTGAAAGTTTCGTGGATGCCCGCGCCGCGTCGGCCAATCACCGTGCCGGAAAACATCTGGACGCGTTGCTTCTCGCCCTCGATGATGCGGACATGTACCTTGACCGTGTCGCCGACATCGAACT
>JAOZNE010000033.1:2042-6852 GCA_029933955.1 Phycisphaerae bacterium | reverse complement strand
TTATTCCAGCATATCCGGGCGTCGCTGTTGCGTTCGCAGCTGGGCCTGTTCCAGTCGCCAGGCTGCTATCTTCGCGTGGTCGCCATTTAACAGCACGTCCGGCACAGCCATGCCTCGGAAATCCCTAGGCCTGGTGTAATGCGGATATTCCAACAATCCCTGCTGGAACGATTCCTCATGCACCGATTCGTTTTTTCCAAGCGCGCCAGGCTGCAGGCGAACTATCGCGTCGATAATCGCCATCGCCGGTATCTCGCCGCCGGATAGCACAAAATCGCCCAAACTTATTTCCACATCAGCCAGGCCCGTGCGAATCCGCTCGTCGAACCCTTCATAGTGCCCAGCCAACAATATCAATCTTTCCTCGCCCGCCAAGGCCGCTACCGTCGCCTGGTCGAGCTTGCGGCCTTGCGGACTCAGCATCACGACTTTCCCAGCCGGCTTGGCCAGGCTGCGGATATGCTCGACCGCGTCGAAGACAGGCTGACACATCAGCACCATGCCAGGCCCGCCACCAAACGGCGAGTCGTCCACCGACCCGTACCTGTCCAGGGCAAAGTCGCGAATGTTGGTCAGATGCACCTCGACCAGCTCCCGCTTTATCGCTCGCCCGACGATACTCGTTTGGAGAAACGTCTCGAACATCTCGCAGAACAGCGTCGCGATGTCGATGCGAATAGCCATCAGCCGGGCCGCCTGCTACCAGTTCTTTTCGGTAATGCCGTGTTTTTTCAGCAGGTCGCGCACCGTATCGCTAGGCTGGGCGCCAACGCCAAGCCAATACTCGATCCGCTCACGATTCAGCGAAGTCTCTTCTTCCGGGGTTTTCGCGTGCGGGTCGTACCAGCCAAGCTCTTCGATCACTCGCCCGTCCCGCGGGTTACGCGAGTCCATAGCGTTCAAACGAAAGAAGCTCCGGTGGGCTCGGCCCATGCGTTTTAATCTCAATTTCACAGCCACTTGTTTGCTCTCCAAACAAAAAATCCAAAATCTAAAAATCTCAAAGGCACCGGACAACCATCCCGGAGCAGCTCTGTTTCGCACTTCCCAAGCAGGCGGGGACACACCCCGCCCGCACACGAGAATCGACCATTCTAACATTCATCCCACCCCTTGCAAGTCTTTTCCGCCAGTTTTTTGCAAATAGTGCGCATCAGAATATGCGTGCATTTTGGCGAAATTTCTGTACTCTGTGTTTTCCCGAAAAACGAAAGGAATACCCCGATGCGAAAAGAAACGCAATTTTCGATTTTCCTGGTCAACAAGCCCGGCGTGTTGGCTGCGGTAACCGAGGCACTCGCCCAGGCGAAAGTGAACCTCTTCGCGCTGTCACTTAGCGATTCCGGCGAGCATGGCGTGCTGCGGATTGTCTGTGGCGACGCAGCTAAGACCCGCCAGGTGCTAAACGATACGCACGACCGATGGACGGAAACCGATGTGCTGGTGATAACGCTGGACAATCAACCTGGCCAGTTCGGCAAGACCGTGGCCAAGTTGGCCAAGGCGAAGATCAACGTAACATACGCCTACTGCACTGCCAACGAAACGGGCGGCACGACCAACGCGATATTCAAAGTTCCCGATATCGACCGGGCAATCAAAACCCTGAGCAAATAAAAATTATCTCCATCATGTAACACAGCCGAGGGCGACTGTGCCGCATTGCGGATTTACTGTTTTTGCCAGGTTTCTTTTTCGGGCTGATGGTGATCTTCCAGGCCTGCTGATGGGCTGAGGAGTCGGCCTGTGGAAAACTGTCTCTGGAGAAACGCCCGCCTGGCTGCGCGGTATGGCTTGGTGAGCTTGCGGTGAAGTTTGTGCAAGCCCGACCGGTCGCGAGAGAGAACTTCCTCCTCAGCTGTCAGCTCGTCCCCCGCCAACCTGCGCTTGTGTTTGTAAAGGTGATAAATATCCTTAGCTGCGAGGTAAGCTACGCACCGCTGGGCGAGTTGACGCACGGGCCAAGGCCAATTCTCAGCGGTGGCAAGGGATATCTGGTAGTCCACAAGCGCGACCTTGCCGTCGCGGGTTACCAGAATATTGGAACGCTTATTCGCATCGCCATAGGCTACGCCACGTGCGTGAATGGCGTCGAAGAGTTTCCGCAGGTCGTCGAAAAATCCCCTCGGCAGAGTCTCCACATGATCCAAAGGCCTGGCGTCGATGTACTCGATAGCGTAGCAGGTCGGCGAAACTCTGCCAACCCACGCGGGTACGCCCGCAAGCCCAGCGAGCCTGTCGTAGATAGCCTGCTCGTGGTCAGCTAACAGCTTGCCAGACCAGACCAACGGCACGCCCGCGAAACTCTGCGACCTGCCGAACTTCACCACCACCCGCGGAAACCTGGCCTTGGCGTCCGACGAAACGTATAAACATGTCGCCGCCCAGAAGTCGTGCTTGAACACACGCTCCAGCCCATACTCCACCCCGCCGACGCTGAGCACTTCAACGGGGCTGTGGGGCAGGGCGAACATTTGTGCATTGACTCGCCTAGCCACTATCGCGACCCCTTGCCTTCCATGCGGTCGAGCTTGAACGTCTCGTTAGGCTCGCCGAAGTTTCGCACGATAATCCGCGGGCAGTCCAAACTCCGAGACAGCCCGGTCGAAGGATCGCTGAACTCGAAATGCGCGGGAGTGTACTTCTTCTCGCCCGGCAGGAAACCCTCGATGATAAGCGTCTTGCTCGGCCCGAAATATTCGATGCTCTGCCCGTCGATGAGATTATTGTCGTACTTAAAGGTTACGTCCTTGACCGCTTTGAAAGTTTTCAGCGCACCGAGCTGAGGCCCTGTGCTGGCCTGGTCTGGGCTGGCATCTTTGCCCTTGGCCTTTTCAGTAGGCTCGGCGAAAAAGGCGTCCATCTTCTCACAGCCAAGGTAGACCAGCCTGCCCGAGGTCAGCTTGCCCCAAGGTTCGGTTTCTTCCTGGGCGAGTTTCAGTACCTTGTTGCCGCTGCGGTGCATCATCTGCACGTCGCCCCAGAGCGTAACTCGGCGGTCGCCCTGCTTCATAAGCATCCGATCCTGCCATTTGAAAGCGCTCTGACTGGGCCGCTCCAACTTACCCGCGGGAGTACCGTCGTCCGAAGCTTTGGCCTGGGCGACGGGGTGTCGATAATCTTCCACCAGCAGCGTCCCAGCCCCCTTGCCCTCAGCCTGCCTGGCGGGAGGCCTGAATATCAGCACGTCGCCTCGCATCTCGATCCGCCGTTGCAGCCAGGCTGGGTTTTGCGGGTTCATGGTCTTGCTTCGCATCAGCACCATGCCCTCGTCGCCCTTGCCGCCATGGGCTTCGATCTGCGTAACCCGGCGGAACGACGGCATACCCGCTCCGAGCGAACTCCACTGCCCAGCCTTGGTCGATTTTTCCGGCGTCGTTTTCGCGTTTTCAGTCTTGGGTTTATTCTCGAAGAAAAGCCTGGCCTGGTTGCACTGCATGGAGTCGTTTTCGCTGAGAACATCAACATCGCCATCCGCAACGGCATAGCCATCCTGGCCGTCAACAAGCAAGCTGCGCGACCAGGTAATGTCTATAGGCCTGGGCGTCGGAATCTCGTTGCCGTTGAGGTCGCGGCGGGTCATAAACTTCAGCTTGCCCGGCCCGGCCACCTGGAGAAGCTCGCGGGCATTGTTGAACTTGATAACATTACCCTCGATAAGATTGCCGCCCTGGGAGACCTTGGCTGGCTTGCCGGTTATTGTGCCACGGAAGTTCTGCTTGCCCGCCGGGCCCGGCTCGAGCAGGGTGTCCAGCGTCTGGGCCTCCAGCCGAGATTCCGGAGCTGTGGGGTCCTCGGGGTTTTTGTACCATATCCGCACGCCGCCCTCGGCCAGGACGCGAGAAACATCGGACGGGTCAAACTTCAGATCGCCGGAGAGCATCTTATTGCTGGCCTCGTCGGACTTGTCTTTTTTGTCGCCGGATTTTTTCGCCAGCGTCGCGTTCTTAGCGGGTGGCCTGAAGAAAATAGTCGCCTCTTTTGCGACGATAGCGTTGCCGTTCATCAGGCCCGTGAAGTTCCTGCTGACCTGCACGGTTTTCCAGTACGACACCCCCGCCGGCGTGGTGTCGAAGTCCACGTCAGCCTGGCCGCACTTGAGATAGTTGGTAACCTCGCCAACAGCTTTGTCCTCGGGCATTATCAACACCTCGACATTACCCTTGGCGATAACTTTCCGCAAGCGAGGCCGCTTTTTCGCCGCGTCCCCACCGGCCTGCACCTCCAACAAATCCAACACGACCTGCGCACTTTCGTCCCAGGTTACCCGCTTGTCATACGAGCGGGCGTTCTGCTCAGGTTCGTCGATCTGCTCGGGGTTCAGCGCGAAACTCTTGCCGTCTTCGTCGAACGTTCGAGTTTGGCCATGACCGACCAACAGAGTTTTGACGTTCCTCCCACCGTCCACATCCTTGACCTCGCAGCGGATATAATCGTCGGTGGTTATGAGTTCCTCGCCGGAGACTGTGAGGTAGACGAGTTTTTTGTTCTTCTTGTCCGCTCGGAAAAACGCGGTGGTTCGCGGGTTTTGCAGCTCAAACTCGCTGCAGATGCAGGTCATGTTTGAAGCGGTGTCTCCCAAAATTATCCGCTTGCCCTTGCCCAGGATTTTGAACCGTTTTGGGTCGGGCATGGGGACGGTACCGACGGGCCTGATTTCCAGCGGGCCTTGCCAATAGATTTCCAGCCTGCGTTTTTCGTCCGTCGTCAGCGGCGCTGTCTTTGCCTTGGCCGACGCTACAGTCTTGCTTGGCTTGGTAGCAGCGGTGGTTGGTTGGCTGGCTGTGGATTTTTTGGCGACGGATTTTTT
>JAOZNE010000033.1:0-1942 GCA_029933955.1 Phycisphaerae bacterium | reverse complement strand
GGATTTTTTGGCGACGGATTTTTTTATTTCCTCAGCCTTGCTCGCAACGGTAACTTTGCTGGCTGGTTTGGTTGCGGGTTTTAACTTGGCTGGGGGCTTGGACGCGACCTTGGCTGGGGCCTTTTTCTTGCTCTTGCTCCCCGCTCGCCATGCGCGGTCCCACTCGAAGAATATATCCACCAGCTCCGTGCCAGAGACGCTTTGCGTGCCGGAGTGCACACGGACGTCTTTGGAGAAGGTAGCTTGATATTTGTTTCGCACGGTAGGCCTGGCCTTGGTTGGCGGGGCCGGCGGCAGGTCAGCTGGGGTCATAGGCTCGTCGGTCAGCATCACGTCGACGCCATCCTTGTCAGGCGAAGCGTCTACCCTGGCCAGGGCCTTGGCGGGAGCCTCGGCTGGGGCCGGTTTTGGCTTGGGTTGCTTCGTCAATTTTTTTGGTTTTGGCTTGGGTTTCGCCTTGGGCGTTTTTGTCTTGGCTGGGGTCTTGCTGAGGAGGGCTACGGATTTTTTCTCTTCCGTGGGCTTGGTCATTTGCATCAGGTCCATGTCTTCCGGCAGGTCTTTGACAGCCATGATCTCGCCATGGTTAATCTTCAACAGCCGAAGTTCGCGCGGGTCTTCGTTCCACCGCAGCACGAGGCCCTTGCCGACGATATCCAGCATTTTGCTCCAGACGACAACTCTGCTGTCGGTGCGAACTTCCAGCATATCCCTGCTGAATCGCAGGTCGTTCGTGAAAATGCTGATGCACTGGGCCAAGACCTCGTCGTGCGAGCGTTGCTCGGGATGCTCGCGATACATCTCGGTGCTCTGGTCGAAATAGATTCGGACATTGCCCTCGAAGAAGCCCTGACGAACGTCGATGCCGCCGGGCACTTCCGACGCCCACAGTCTGCCCTTATCGGCGTTGATATACGTCCGCGTGCCGTCCTTTAGATAGACCACCGCGCTGGGCTTGACGAGCGAGAAGCTGTCGTCGTCTTCCTTGTTCCACGAAGCTACCTTATATATACCCCGCAGTTGGCCCGCTGCGTTGCGAGCCACCAGCCGAACCTCACTAGCCCCGCCAAAACGCGGGTCGCCCCCGGGCGTCAGCTTGCCAAGGTCAGGCCGATGTATACGCGTCGTGGGGTCGAAAATAGCTATACCCGGCACGAACAACTGATACACCCCAAAGGCGAACAGCAGCAAAATAAAACTGCCCAACAACAATGCGATTTTACGTTTCATGCTTATATTCCAAGTTAACAGCAATGTCGACCTTCGAAACAAAAACAGTAGTCCACGGATTACACGGATTTTTAAGAAGATTACACTGATTGTTTTTTCAAAAAACAAATCCGTGGTTCACTTTTTTGTTTTGAACATTTGAATTTGCCGTTAAAGATATCTAGCCATGATTTGTTCCCACCGGCCTGACTTTTTCAGGATAAGTTCGACCAGTTCCCGCACGCAGCCTCGCCCGCCTGGGGTTTTGCAAACATAGTCCACTCGTCGGCGGAGTTCGCCTACGCCGTCAGCTGGCGTGGCAGCCAGGCCACATCGCAGGAGCATGGGCAAGTCCGGCAGGTCGTCGCCGAGGACTGCTACCTCTTGCGGAGCTGCGTTGAAGCTGGCGAGAACTTCTTCGTAGACGGGCAGCTTGGTCTTGCAACCCTGCCGAACGATGTCCACGCCAAGTTCCTCCGCCCGGGCAGAAACAAGCGGACTCTCACGCCCCGTTATCCAGGCGATTTTCCCGCCCGCTCGCTGCCAATACTTTAGGCCAGACCCGTCCTTGACGCTGAAAGACTTCATCTCCACACCCTTGGAGGTCATGCAAATACAACCGTCCGACAGCACGCCGTCAACGTCCAGCACAAGCAGTCTGATTTTACCAAAGTCGATATCTCGCATTTTATCCTTCGTCAGTTTCAAGTAAAAATTCACCATGAAGTTCATG
>JAOZNE010000221.1:0-3550 GCA_029933955.1 Phycisphaerae bacterium | reverse complement strand
ATGAATTCGTGCTTAGGTGCGGGCTATGAAGTTTTGGGGATAGATATCAAGAAACCCCAAGATAAAAGGCATGATACGGTTTTTCAAAGAGTTGATATATTAGACAACATATCACTTGAAAAGGTTTTCAGGGATTTTGCCCCTACACATGTATTGCATTTGGCGGCACGCACGGACCTGCATGAAAAAAAAGATATCCAAGGCTATGCTGCCAACACTGACGGCGTTGAAAATGTAGTCAATGCCGTTGCTTCTCAACCATCAATAAAAAGAAGTATTTTTGCATCTACCAAACTGGTCTGCCCAACGGATTATACCCCAACTTCCGAGGACGATTATTGCCCAAGTACACTTTATGGAAAAAGTAAAGTTATAGGGGAAAAAATAGTAAAAGAGTGTCCCTCAATGCAATGCGATTGGTGCATTGTGCGCCCCACTTCAATATGGGGACCCTGGGCCTACATCCCGTACGGAAAATTCTTTCAAATGGTCGCCCGTAAATTATATTTTCATCCGGGTTACTCCGATTCGCCGAAAAGCTTTGGCTATGTCGGAAACACCGTATTCCAAATCGAAAAACTTTTCAATGCTCCGGCAGGCCAAATACACAAGAAAGTTTTTTACTTAACGGACTATGAAACTTTCACAATAAGACAGTGGGCGGACACAATATCTATGAAGCTTCGAAACAAAAAAACACGAACAATTCCGGAATGGATGGTTCGTGTTCTTGCTGTGACTGGTGACTTGACGAAGTTCTGTGGAATAAAAGAACCCCCATTTTCATCGTTCCGCTTACAGAATATGCGAGCGAATACCGCTGGCGTCCCAATCGAATCCATCAGGCAAATTACAGGACCTTTGCCATACTCACTGGAACAAGGGGTCAAAGAAACAATTTCCTGGCTTCAAAAACATAATATAATCAGGCACGACAACATATGAAGATTTCCATAATAACAGTTTGTCTTAATAGTGACGAAACCATCGAAGACGCTATAAAAAGCATTCTGGCTCAGAGCTATGATGATATCGAATACATTATTGTTGACGGGGGATCTTCCGATGAAACTTTGTCAATTATCAAAAAGTATGAGAATGAAATAACACGATATATATCAGAGCCAGACAAGGGTGTTTACGACGCTCTTAATAAAGGACTAAAACTGGCTACTGGAGAAGTCGTTGGTTTTTTGCATGCCGATGATTTTTATGCCACCACAGAAACAATCAAAAACGTCGCAAGAGTTTTTGGACACAATAAAGTTGATTGCTTGTGGGGAGATTTGGTTTATGTGGGCAAAGAAAATACGGAAAAAATAATACGATATTGGAAATCGGGTAAATACAAAAAGAATTTATTTAAAAGGGGATGGATGCCTGCCCACCCGACCTTTTTTGTCAAACGGCGCGTATATGAAAAACACGGGTATTTTAATACCGACTTTAGGATAGCGGCAGATTATGAAATTATGCTCAGGTTTTTACATAAGTTCAATATCTCCAGCTATTATATTCCCGAGGTTTTAGTAAAAATGCGAGTTGGGGGCCTGAGCAATAGAAGCCTTAAAAATGTAGTCAGGAAATCTATCGAGGACTACAATGCATGGAAGATTAATAAATTGAGCGGTGGAATACACACTATAATTATGAAAAACATATCAAAGATTCCGCAATTCTTTACGAAATGCTAAATCACTGAATACTCTAACGTTTCTTTTCGAAAACAATTATTCTCTTCGTTTTCTCTCGCTTATCAGCCCATGTGGCGAATCTCTGCTGCCAACCCTTCTGGCAAACTAACTCCGGCTTGTCGGTGTTGAAAATTTTCACGAGAAACCGCGTCCTCCTGACAACCACAGTATATGAACTCCGCTCGGCGTAAAAGGCTATGCGCCTGTCAAGTGTAGCTATAAGATCTTTCGGCTGAGAGTTCTCCCCAAGCCATGCCGCAGCGTCCAAATAGCCTTGTTTTTCCCTGCGAATGGGCCTGAATATTTTGGGTACGCAGATGGCTAGGCCTATTAGAAGTAATATCAGGAACCAGGAAATCTTCTTTCCCCACAATTGCCTGTTTATCGGAAGTTTAATCCCAAGCCAATTTCCGACAACCCTCAAGCCGACTGGAACGTAAAAAACCGTAAACACTACCAAAGGTAAGTTCCATCTTTTACTGATAGCAGGCTCGACATAACAATACCGCAAAACCATCACCGTTACGCTTACTAATATAAAAGTTGTTATCAAAAACACTTCCGCAGGCCTGGCCCGGCCTCGAAGCTGGTAATATAGCCCTATTACCAAAGCCGGCATGAAAAACCACATCAGGTTCTCGCCAAACTTATCGAATATCCCATGAAGAGCTTTCAAAAAATTGCCAGGTACAACAGCTGCAACTGTATAATTTGAAGTAATATCGCTTACTTTTGGCTCGTCCGTTTCGCCCGGCGAAGCGTTAAAAGACAGGTTTTTTATAGCATGCTTTACTGTTCTGGGCAGTACCTCGCCGGTGCATTTTATATAAGGCCCAGCTGGTATGGCAAAGCCTATTAGCAACATCGCAAGTGCGATAAAACTTTTCCATCTTGACACGCCCCATAGCCTGGGCCTGAGCAAACTTGCCACTATCCACAACAGGCTATATAAAACCAACTGCAGGCTCTCCGGGCGTATCAAATATCCCACGCCAGAGTTTAAACCCACCAGGCCCATCACCCAGAATTTACCATATCTGGCTCCCCAAAGTAAAAGCAGGAACCCCGTCGCCAGGAACAAAAGGTAAGGCCACTCTCTAACCGCGTCGCATACAAACTTGGTCGAAAATGGCAGGAAGGTTAATATCAGCATTGCCCAAAAACTGTTTTTGCCGCCAACCAATAATTTCCCAATGAAGTATAAAGGTATGATTGCGAGCACCCGGCAGAGCAACGCTACGCCTTGAGCGGAGTATATCCAGGTAAATACCGACGGGGTAGTATTGAACAACGTGGTAAACTTATGGGCTACGAGAATCAGAAACGGATAGCCCGGCGGGTGTCTTTGTATAATTTTGATCGGGTGCTGTGCAAGTTGCTGGGCCCGGTCGATGTAAAACGCGCCGTCTTTGGATATCATGACGGTTGTGGAGATCATGTATATTCCCAGAAAAATCGCGAGCAGCATCAGAGTCGAAATTTTTGCAAAATCGCCCCAGCGAAAAATGCGACTTCTAAGACCCCCCTCGCAGCAGGGACAGCCATCGTCTTTTGTGCAATTTGCTGAACTGTGCAAAACAGGCTCTTTTCGTGTTGTCTCGATAAATCCCGCCATGTTTGTTGCTCACAGGCAAACACGCCCGAGAGGTCTAAAGCCTCTAACCTTTCGATTCCGGTGATTAAACAGCCACTGAGCATTAGGCCACAAGTCGACACCGCGTGACGACAGGCCAACTATAAACCTGAGAAGCGAAAATTGCAACGGAGAAACAAAGTGCATTTCGCCTTTACCGGAGTCGTGTTTTTTGTATGGCTGACTTAAAAGACAGCATCGTTTTTATCTTTCGCGTCGATCG
>JAOZNE010000220.1:0-3556 GCA_029933955.1 Phycisphaerae bacterium | reverse complement strand
CTGCTGTCAAACCAGTTGCTCCGCCTGCTGTCAAGCCCAAGCCGAAACCAGTTGCGGTAAAGGTCGCCAAGGTCGTCAAGGCCACCCCCAAGCCTGTAGCTGTCAAGCCCGCAGCCAAGCCAGTTGCGGTAAAGGTCGCCAAGGTCGTCAAGGCCACCCCCAAGCCTGTAGCTGTCAAACCCGCAGCCAAGCCAGTTGCGCCAAAACTCGCTGCCATGCCGATTCAGCTCGAGTCGCTCAGGTCAACAGCCTCTGTGTCAGCCGCGGTAGCCCAGGGGCCAGCGCCCCGGGCTGCGGTTAAGCCCGTTCGCGCCAAGACCAGCCAGGCCAATCTGGACGACATCCCCGAACAGATCCAACTGGGTTGGCCAGGCCGACATATGACCCTTCGCAGCGGTGTGAGCAGGCTGCTTAGCTGGATGCCCCCAACAGCAGGCCGATATGACACAGTCGAGCTGCAGTTCAGTTCCACTGACGGAAAAAAGTGGGAGGTCGTTGCCAGCGGCGTCAAGCCAGGCCGAGTTATCACATGGACGGTGCCCGTGGTGAATTCCCAGGCCTGTCGGGTCAGGCTGATTGGTCTGGATGGCGGCGGCGAATCGTCCGTCCTGGCTACCAGCGAGGTTTTCCAGGTCGACACGGGCGTTTGGGAAACCGTCGATATGGGTGGCTTGAAGCAAGCTGACGACGGCAAGAAAATCAGCGAGAATTACACGAAACGTACTTCATGGTGAATTTTTGTGTAGCCATGAATGGTTACAAATTCAGATGGCCCGGAAAAAAACCTCACATATTCCCCCCGAGATGCCATCGTATCGGCGAGACCTCCACAAGCCTATCAATCAGCTGATGGTGATCGCTCCGCTGCTCGTGCTGTTCCAGGCTGGCTCAGCCCGGGCTGGCAGCGGGCTGCTCATGCCACAATATATGCGTCTGGCTCTGGAGTGTCTCGGCGCGCCGGGCCGTTGGCTTCCCCTGTTCACTATTATCGCGGTGTTGGTGTCGCAACACATTGTGCGGAAAGACCCGCTGCGGGTCAATGGCCTGGTTGTGGCGGGCATTCTAATCGAGTCAGCCTGGTGGACCCTGCCCCTGGTAGCAGCGGGTTGGATAACCAGCATCGCCCCAGCAGGGGCTTGGCAGCTAGCTGGAGCCAATGGCTGTGATGGAGCCTGGCTGCGGGCGGGCCTGGAAGCTATCGGTGCGGGCCTATATGAGGAGTTCCTGTTTCGCATGGTTTTTATCAGCGTCTTTACGATGCTGCTGTTTGACCTGCTGCGATGGAACAAAGACGCGATTATCGCCTCGGCGGTCATCCTCGGCGGGCTGATCTTCGCAGCGTTTCACTTCAGCCTCGCCCAGCTGACGGGCCAGTCGCCCCTGCCCTGGGGCAACGCGATTTTCCTGTCCGTCGCGGGGATGTGGTGGGGGGTGCTGTTTCTCTGGCGCGGTCTCGCCGTGGCAACGTGTAGCCATATCTGGTGGAACATGTTCGTCATCGCCTGGGGCCAATGAAAATGGCTATACCGTTGTTCCAGGTGGCATCGCCTGAGGATAACAATGATCTGCAAGATCGACGGGCGGCGTTTCTCGTGAACGCCGCGAATGAAGGATGTGGCTTTTCTATAAAGCAAATCTATGTCAGCATCTTGGAGCGAATAGGCCCATACGAAGCCATGCTTTTGGATAGCATTTACTCCGTTAAGTCAGCGGTCATAAAGAACGGAATTTGGACAAAGGGCCTGCCGGACAAAGTTCGTCTCGATACTGGTGTTGAAAATGGCCGGCAATGACCGACCCTGCTTCCTGTAGCGGCAACTATAGCGATATCGTGGTCGCAAAACACCGAACTATGACACCCGATCTTTTGCCTGTTCCCTACTTGCCTACTTGCCTGTTCCCTGATACTATTGTTTCTAAGACATGTGGCCCATCGGCAAAAAAAATATACCTCAGCGTCGGCTTGAAATTCGCCGAAGCGCCCCTGTGGCGCCTTCGTGGTTTGTGCGCATATTTCGCAAACCCGGTGCGGCTGGCTCTCTTGCAATCGCGATGATATTTTTTGTCCTCGCGGCAGCTATGAGCATTTGGCCCGCTGACCCGCTGCCGTATCGGACTGGGCAGTATGTCTCATGGGACATCACCGCGCGGGAAGATTTTCGGGTGCTCTCCGTGCCGCTGTTGGAGGAAACCGCTCGCCTGGCGCGCAGCTCGACGCCGGCAACGTTTAGGCTGAACAAATCCGCGCTGGAGGAGATTATAGCTGGGCTTGAAAAAATGCCCGCCAAGCTCCAGGCTGCCAAGACCATCGACAAAGTCCCGCCGCTATTGCTGAAAGAACTTGGTCTGGAGGTCCCCCAAAAAACCGACCCGACGCCTGCTGCGAAACCCGACGCCAAGCCCAATGTAAAACCCGACACAAAACCAGGCAAAAAAAACCCCGCCAAGACAAAGCCCCAGCCCAGGCAAAAAACCCCGCCCACGAAAAGTCAACAGGCATACGCGGCCTGGGTCGCCCTGGCTGAGCCTGACGCCCGGGCGGGCCTGGCCAAGGCGTTGGGCAAGCTGCGGGAGAAATTGACGCGGTATTATATTGTCCGTGCGGATCAGGCCGCCCGGCAGCAGGGCAGAACCGCCCGTCATGTCGTGCTCGTCGGAGCCAGCGGCAAGTCTCAGGTGCAAAAGGTCGTCAACCTCATTGGGCAGGACGAAACACAAAGGCTAGGCGACCTTGCCCGCGAGGCTTCTGCCCATTTCGACCCCGCAATCAGGTCTGGCGTCGGGAGCTATATCCTGGCCAAGCTGTCCAGTCAGCCTATGTATCTCTACGACGCTACGAAAAGCGAGTCTGACAAAAAAATCTCTGTCCAGTCGATTCTAAAAACTCCGCCCGACAGTTGTTACAAACATTATCAGCGAGGGCAGATACTCGCCCGCAGTTCCGACAGCCCCACTCTTGCCAAGGAAGAAGCAGCTGGGCTTAGCGAAGCGGAGCTGGAGCTGCTCTTGGCGGAGCACGCCAACCACCTGCTCGTCGAGGGTCAGACCCATCCGCTGAGGAAGTGGCTACGCCTTTCTTTCCGCGGGCTGCTGGTGCTGCTGCTGATAGGTATGCTGTGCACTTATATAGTCTGCTACGCTCCGCATATTATCGAGGACAATATCCGCGGGCTCAAGCTCGCCGCGATGCTGCTGGTGATGTTGGCTATCGTCCGGGGCATGGAGCTTCTGCCCAACATAAACCCGCACGCATCGGTGGTAGCGGTGTGCATAGCGGGGGTGATATTGACCGTCAGCTACGACCAGCGGTTCGCCCTGGCGGTAGGTTCGGTGCTTGCCGCGATGGTCGTGCTGCAAATCCGGGGAGACCTGGCCTTGCTGGCGGTGCTGCTGGCTGGGCTTATGAGCATGGTTTTTCAGGTTCGCGAAATCCGCAACCGCAGCAAATTGCTGGTCGTATCGTTGATAACCGCGGCTGTGGTTTTCGTGGTGAACCTGGCCATGGCAACCCAGGCGGGGGTGCTCTGGCGGTTCTCGCTGGGCGAATGTCTCTGGT
>JAOZNE010000219.1:0-3569 GCA_029933955.1 Phycisphaerae bacterium | reverse complement strand
GCACACGATGCCCAACGGTAAGACCAGGATTTAATTTCGCACGCACGAGCTGAGGCGCGTAGGATTTTTTGGTGAAATTCGCGCCAGGCCGGTTAGAATGGTCTCGCAGTTGGGCGTAAAAGAATTGAGCAACTACACAGGAGTAATCGCATGAACATAAAAGTTGCGATTGAGCCCAGTGAAGAAGGCGGCTTTACCGTCCATGCACCGAGTCTGCCCGGATGTATTTCCGGGGGCGATACGAAAGTCGAAGCACTGAACAACATCAAGGAAGCAATCGAACTTTACATCGAACCGGTGGAAGACGATCTTATCTGCGGAGCAAACAATGAAGTAATGGAAGTTGCGATATGACAATTATGACAAACAATCTGGAAATTCTTGCCTGGTCGCCGGGTATATGGGAAGTTGTCGTCGTGCTGGTGGTTGTGCTGCTGTTGTTCGGCGGCAAAAAACTGCCCGAGCTGGCCCGAGGCCTGGCCCGGGGACTCAAAGCCTTCAAGCACGAAATGAAAGATGTAGAAAATGAATTAACCAGCGACCCCGACGAAGGCAAGGCCAAAGATGCAAGCGACGAAACCCCCACGGATAAAAACTCGCAATAATCAGGAGAAGTTTATGTTTGGCGATATCGGCAAGATAATGAAGATGGCTGGCGAGATGAAACGCAACATGCCCGCTATGAAGGAAAAACTCGAGGCAAGCACCTACGCAGCCTCGGCTGGCGAGGGGGCGGTGCAGGCGACGGTGAACGGCAAGCTGCAACTGACTGACCTGCAACTTTCCGAGGAACTTCTCAAAGACGCCCAATCGCTGGCCATGGCGGAAGACCTTATAAAGGCCGCTATCTCCGCCGCCCAGGCCGATGCTGCCGATGCAGCTGAGGCTGCGATGAAAGAACTCACCGGCGGAATAGACCTCGCTGGGCTGATGTAACCATGGCCAATTATAGCGACACAATTCAACGCGTGATGCACGAACTGGGTAACCTGCCGGGCATCGGATCACGCACGGCTGAGCGGCTGACCTTTCACCTGCTGAAAGCTCCCGACGCCGAGGCCCTGGCATTGGCTGACGCCATCCGCGACCTGAAAACGCTCATCCACCCCTGCAAAATCTGCTACAATCCCACCGAGCACGATGTGTGCAATATCTGCTCCGACGTCAATCGCGACGCGAGTATTATCTGCGTCGTCGAGCAGCCTAAGGACCTCCTGGCCATCGAGTCCACCGGCACATATCGGGGCGTGTATCATGTGCTGATGGGACACATCGCGCCGCTGGAGAATATCGAGCCTGAAGATTTGACCATCGACTCGCTGATAGATCGCGTTCGCAACGGCGAGGTGCGAGAAGTTATTTTGGCGACCAATCCCACCGTGGCGGGCGACAGCACCAGCCTGCATATCACCGCTGAACTAGAGCCATTAGGCCCGCGCGTAACCCGCCTGGCCCGAGGCCTGCCGGCAGGGGGGCAAATCGAATACGCAAACAAATCCATCCTCACCGACGCCATGAACGAACGACGCGAAATTTGAGATTAGGCAATAGGCAAATGGGGAATAGGCAATAGGTATCCACGGATTACACGGATTTTTTTAGAAGAAAATTACACGGATTTTTTTTAACCAAAAAAATTTGTGAAACCGAAGGTTCACTAAATCCTTTTTTTTATCCGTGGACTCTTGGACTCTTGACGATGTTGTGCAATAGGCAATAGGAGCAATATGACGGACCAGCCTTGGACGGTTATGAAGCTGTTGGAGTGGACGCGGGAATATCTTGGCCGGGCCGGGGTAGACTCGCCCCGGTTGTGCGCGGAGGTGCTCCTGGCTGCGTCGCTGGGGTGCGGGCGAATGGAACTCTATGCACGCTTCGACCAACTGCCTGGCGAGGCTGAGCTGGGGCGGTTTCGCGATAGCGTTCGCCGGGCTGGGGCAGGTGAGCCGGTGGCTTATATAACGGGCCAAAAGGAGTTCTACTCCATTGGGTTTCGCGTCGGGCCCGGCGTGCTTATACCCCGGCCTGAGACCGAACTGCTTGTGTCCAAGGTGGTGGATTATCTCCGCGCAGCCGATGGCCAAACTACGGTGTGGGACGTCTGCACGGGCAGCGGATGCGTAGCGGTGGCGGTGGCTTGCAACGCGAAAAACGCGACCCTGCTGGCGACGGATATTTCCCCCGAAGCTCTGGCGACGGCGGCGGAAAATGTAGCCTGCCAGGACTTGGCCAATCGCGTAACCGTAGCCCGGGCGGAGTTGCTGTCCGTGCCGCCCGAGTGGACGGGGCCTGGCGAGTTCGACGTGATAACCGCCAACCCGCCTTATGTTGGCGACGACGATGAGGTGGGGTTTTCCGTGGATTACGAGCCTGCCCTGGCCTTGCGGGCTGGAGCGGATGGCTTGGATATTATCCGTCCGCTGGTAGCCCAGGCACCGGCCTGGCTAAAACCCGGCGGCCTGCTTGCGATGGAATTTGGCCACGGACAGGCCGACGCCATCCGCGAAATTATCCTCGCGACAGGCCAGTTCGACGAGCCTGCGATACTGCAAGACCTCCAGGGAATCGACCGCGTAGCCCTGGCGAAAAAACGCGAAAACTGCCCGCTTAGCCCACTGCCCGCTTAGCCCTTGCCAAACGCGGTGGAAAAGCGGAGAATATCTTTGTGGTTTGGACTTGGCAGGCCTGTTACCTCTTTTAATCGGGAAAAAATCATGGCAGAGCAGACGCAAGGTATCCGCAGCAAATGGCTGTTGCTGACGGCGGTCGTTCTCGGGGTGTTGGTGGTGGTTATTTACAACGCCCATATCCGGGCTATTCGGCAGGAGTTCGCGGGCAATAAAATTTCGCTGGTGAAGGTTACGCGAGACTTCAAACGCGGCGAGAAGATAACCGTCCGCTATGTCGAGCGGGAGCAGATTCCCCGCAGCTCTGCCAAGGCGTTCGGCAATGTTCTGCGGTGGAAAGACCTGGACATCCTCCGCGAAAATGGCGGGCGGGTCGTCAATCAGCCTATCAATAAGGGCCAACTGCTGCTGTGGGATCACCTGCTGGACTTCCGCCGCACTCGCCCGTCCAGCACGCTGCGCGAGGGCATGGTAGCTATCCCCATCGAGTTCGATGCCGACCAGTCGCTGGGCGATATCCTCAGCGTCGGCGACACGGTGAACCTCAAGGGCATGTTCGCCATCGGCGGCAAGTCTGCCCGGATGTACCGTATAATATCAGGCCTGCGAGTGCTGAACGTCGGCGGCAGAGGCGCAGCGGAGCAGACGCCCGGGCGGTCTGCCAGGGCGGGGAGCATGAGAAATTATCGCAAAATTACCGTCGAGGTGGATGAGGACGTCTCGCTGCAGTTGTCGAATATATTTTCGCACATGCTGGGCAAGGTGCAGCTGGAGCTGCGACGCCGAGACGCCAAGCTACCAGCTGACGCTGGACAAATAAACCCAGCCCTGACAACCCTGGCCACCCAAGCCCGAACAAAAAAGACCCGCCGAGCAAGGAAATAATTGAATGTAACACAGCCGCCCTCGGCTGTGAAAATATGAGTAACATTACGAAGTGGA
>JAOZNE010000032.1:0-13505 GCA_029933955.1 Phycisphaerae bacterium | reverse complement strand
ACGTCGCTGGTGTCCCTGGTTGCGCAGCCTGCCCCCACAGCCACAGCCAAGCCTACCAACACGCACGCCAGCAAAACGCAAACATCATAAATGCTCATGACACTTTCTCCAACAGGCCCACCAGCAGCAGACCGATATCCGCTACCATGATACCAAATATGTCGGCCAGGTTGACTCGTTGGGATGAAAAATTGTGAAAAAAACACGAGACAATTCAAATCCAACTGGTGAATTGGTTGATTGGTGCTTAGGCCTACGTGAGAATGACGAGAAAATAGAAAAACATTCGCGCGATTCGTTTTTATTTGTGTAATTTGTGTTCTGCTGTTTTGTTCTCTATTTGCCTATTCGCAGTTGGCCGCAGGCTGCCTTTACAGTCGAGCCTCGCGATTGGCGGATGTTCACGTTTACTCCCGCAGAGCGGAGTGTCTCGGCGAATCGTTGCATCGTGCCGGCTGGAGGCGGAGCGTAGGACAATTGCTCCACTGGATTGTAGCGGATGAGGTTCACATTGCACCGCAGCTTGCCCGCAAGACCAGCAAGCTGGGCTGCACAGTCCAGGCTGTCGTTCAGGCCCGCAAGGAGCGTATATTCCAGCGTAATTTCCCGGCCCCGGCTGTGGAAAAACTCCTCGGCTGCGTCGAGAATATCCGCCAGGGGGTATCGGCTGGGTGTGGGCATTATTTTTGCCCGCAGCGCGTCGTTTGGCGCGTGGAGCGAGATAGCCAGGGTTATTGGCAGGTCCTCGTCGGCGAGTTTTGCGATGCCCTTTGGCAGGCCTACGGTGGAGAGCGTGATTCGCCTGGCTGAGATGCCGCCACGTTTGGGGTCTATCATCGCCCGGATAGCAGCGACGGCTGCGTCGTAATTGGCCAGTGGCTCGCCCGTGCCCATTAGCACGACATTTGTAATATGCTGCCCGGTGGCTTGGCGCAGCTGGATTATCTGTTCGAGAATTTCGCCCGCGGTGAGGTTCCGTCGCAGGCCTTCCAGGCCGGAGGCACAAAACTCGCACCCCATGGCACAGCCAACCTGAGTGGACAGACAGGCGGTAACCCGCCGGCCCGCCGGAATCAGCACCGTTTCGATATATTCCCCGTCGCCCAGGCGAAGCAGCAGCTTGACCACACCATCTTCAGCGTCGTAGCGGGTCTCGATTTCGCTGGTGAGTATCGCAAGCCTGCCCCGCAGATCGCCACGCAGGGTCGCGGGAAGATTTTTCATCTCGGAAAAATCCACCACGCTCCGCTGCCAGACCCATTCGAGTATCTGCTTGGCCCGGAACTTCTTGCCGCCTAGCGATTCAATCTCCGCCGCAAGTTCCGCAGCCGTCATATCGAGCAAATGTTTTGCGTCCTGTCCATTTTCCATCGCAGGATTGTATGCCTTTTGCCCGCGGCGGAAAAGGGGCAATATGAATAGGCTGGCACGACAATAAGTATCAAATCCCCCTTTCAAGCGTCCTCCACAAATATATCAACGGCAGACTTATCGAGAAGACTTCCTGGTACTCTGTAACAGGACGGTGGGTGGCGTGGTTGCGGTCTGCGTCCACGTCTGGCGGGAATGACAAAGAAAATAGAAAAAAAACACGGGCAAGATGCCCATGCTACCTAACGCGCAAAAAAATAGCGTGCCGGAACTCTCGTCCCGGCACGCGAAAAAATATTACTATTCTGAAGGCTGAATCCCAACTTCTGAATCCCGACTTCTGCTTCTTCTACCCATCGTTTTCGAGAGACAGTTCCGGCAGCTCCAGGCCCCAGGCGTCTTCTACCATATCTATCGCCTGGATTTCCTTTATTACATCCTCGTTGGCTGCCTGGTCGAGGTTCAGACCCACCAATGCCAGGCCTGACCGCTTCTTGCGACTAAGGGTCATGTCCGCGATGTTCAGATTGCTCTTGCCGAGTATCGCGCTGTACTGAGCCAGGGCGCCCGGGCGGTCGTCGTTGAGGATAATAACCACATTGCCCTCGGGCCTAAGCTCCATGTGGTGCCCGTCGATAGCGATAATCCGCGGGAACTTTTGCCCGAAGATAGTACCCACCGCAGAGCGTGTCATTTTGTCGGTCGTGATTTTGACTTCCATAAGGTTTGCATACTCGCTGACCTTGGCGGTGGTAATCTGCTCGACCTCCAGCCCGCGATCCTTAGCCAGGAGCGGCGCGTTGATAACATTCACATTGCAGTCGAGATGCCCAGCGAACAGGCCTGTCAGCAGATAGGTCGTAATCGGTGCGACGTTCATGTTTGAAATCGGGCCACGGTAGATAACCTCTACCTTGGTCATCGCTCCGGGTGTAATCCCAGCCAGGAGGGCGCCCATCCGCGGAGCAAGCTCAGCGTAGGGCTTGAGGGCTTCGGGGATAGCTTCGCCAAAGCCCGGGGCGTTTATTGCGTTGCGAACCTCGCCGCCCCGCAAAGCTTCGACGAGCTGCTTGGCTGCGTCTACCGCTACCTGATCCTGAGCCTCCGCGGTACTCGCACCAAGGTGCGGAACGCACAACACATTATCATGGGCTATCAGAGCCCACTCGACCTCGGTCTCGGGCGGCTCAGCCAAGTAAACATCCAACGCAGCTGCAGCGACCTTGCCGTCGTTAAGACCCGCCAGCAGGGCCTCGGGGTCGATAATCCCGCCACGTGCAGCGTTTATCAGCCTGACGGTTGGCTTCATTTCAGCGATTTGCTCCGGGCCTATCATCCCAGCGGTCTCCGGACTTTTCGGCACGTGGACTGTTATGTAGTCTGCCCGCTTGCACAGCTCGGACAAATCCTTGACATGCTCGAAGTCCACCGCGTCGCCTGCGAAGAACGGGTCGTAACCTAGCACTCTCATGCCAAAGCCCACGCCTCGCTGGGCCACCGCCCTGCCGATTCGGCCCAGGCCTATCACGCCGAGCGTCTTGCCCGCCAGCTGCGTGCCCTGGTATTTTTTGCGATCCCACTTGCCCGCTCGCAGCGACGCGTTGGCGGGGGAAATCTTTCGGCTAAGAGCCAACATCAACGCCCAGGTAAGCTCCGCGGTACTCACCGTGTTGCCGTCCGGGGTGTTCATCACGATGATGCCCCTGCTGGTAGCCAGGGGGACATCGATATTGTCCACGCCGACCCCAGCCCGGGCGATGCCCTTGAGTTGGCCGGTGTTAGCCATGACATCGCCCTTGGCTTTGACGCCCGAGCGGATAATCATGCCGTCATATTCGCCGATGATTCTGGCCAGCTCTTCCGGGGCCAGACCTGGCTTGTTGACAACCTCGACGTCGCTCTGTTCTTCGAGCCAATCGATACCGAGTTGGCTCAACTTATCTGCAATTAAAATTTTAATCATGATATTTTATCCTTGTTCAAGGCAGCACAGCCGGGGGCTATGCCGTATATTTTCCGTGAGAGAAATGACAATCCACAATCCGAAATCGAAAATCCGAAATCGAACTACGCCCAGTCTTTGAGGACTTCCACAGCCGCGGCCGTGCCCTTGCCGATCTGGACGTCTGCGCCCATGTCCGCCAGGGTATATTCGATAGCGGCGATTAGGCCTATGGTGTCCAGCGGATCGACATAGCCCATGTGGTTGACGCGGATAACCTTGCCCTTCCAGCCATCCTGGCCGCCCGCGACGGAGCAGCCATACTTGGTGCGAAGGTTTTTGCGGATATCGTCGCCAATGCCCTCGGGCAGATAGATAGCGGTAACCGAGTCGCTGGGTGTTTGGCTACAGACCTTCAGGCCCAGCGCCTCAGCTGCGGTGCGGAGCGCCTTGGCAAGAATAGCCGTCCGCGACCAGACCTTCTCAATGCCGATCGCGTTGATCATATCGACCGAAACCTTCAGCCCACGCAGCAGAGTTACCGCTGGGGTGTATGGCGTGTCGTTGGCGGCGATGCTTTTGCGGTAGGCTTTGAGGTTCAGGAAGAAGCACGGCGCCTCGATGGTATCGATGACCTTCCATGCCTTTTCGCTGACCGACAACATAGCCAGGCCCGGCGGCAACATGAACGCCTTTTGGCTGCCCGAAGCTACGATGTCCACGCCCCACGCGTCGGTCTCCAACGGCAACACGCCCAGGGCGGTGATGGCGTCGACGATCAGCAGCGCGTCGGTGTCGCGGACGACCTCGGCGATGGCTTGCATGTCGCACGCCGTGGCTGTGGATGTCTCGCTGTAAACGGTAATGACCGCGCCGTATTGGCCCGTGGCGAGTTTCTCTTTCACCACATCAGCGGTGAGGGCTGTGCCCCATTCGAGTGTAACTTCGTCGACATCCAGTCCGTAGACCTTGGCGACTTTGACCCATCGCTCGCCGAACTTTCCGCCGTTGGAGATGAGGACTTTTTTGTCCCGCGGGACGGCACATGCGATAGCTGCTTCCATCCCAGCGGTGCCCGAGCCTGCTATGGTCAACACGTCGTTGGACGTCTTGTAGATTTTCTTCAAACCGTCGTTGACAGCTGCGAACATATCGCGGAACTGGGCTGTGCGATGGTGGAAGATAGGCTTGGCCATCTCGTTGAGAACTTCCGGGGGGACGTCTGTGGGACCTGGCGTGAATAAACGATTTTTAATCATGGGATGTTTACCTCCATCCTAAAGGGTTCTGTGCCAGGAACAAGCCAGCTAAGTTACAGGCCCTTCCTGCAACCGCCTCACCGACACCTTGAGCGGAAGATTCTATCCGAGTCCCCCAGCCTGTCAACAGAAAAAATAAAAAAATTATCAGCCTTCAGTTTTCAGCCTGCAGTAATCAGTAAAAACAAAAACAGCGGAACACGAATGGCACGAATTAAAACGAATGAAAGCGAATTTTGTTTTTAACTTTTTTCCTTGTCATTCCCCAGCACTTATTTGCAGTGAGTGAGAATCGTTGGCCCAGGCTAAAAGACTAACTGTGTTTTAAAAAAGTTTTGCAAATAAGTGCTTGGGAATCCATTTTTTCTTTTTACTTTAGCTCTGTAGGAACGGTATCGTGGTTGCAAACACCGCAACCACGGCACCCAACCTGGATTTTCCCTACTTGCCCAGCTCAAACTTTATATCGCCGGCGACGATGGTCATGACGGCTCGGCCTTTGAGTTTGAAGCCTTCGTAGGGGCAGTTGCGACTTTTTGAGGCGAAGGAGTTTACGCGGACGGTCCAGCGTTTTTTCGGGTCGATTATCGTTATGTCCGCAGCTTGGCCCGTGCCCAGCGTGCCGGCGTCGCGATCGAGAACTTTGGCAGGGCCTGCTGTCATTCGCTCGATAAGCACAGGCCAATCGCAGATTTTCGTATCGATAAGCGCCTTGGCGTACAGCCCGAGTGCGACGTCCAGACTGATTACGCCAAACGGAGCCAGGGCGAACTCGAGTTCCTTTTCCTCCGCGGAGTGCGGAGCGTGGTCTGTCGCGAGACAATCTATCGTGCCGTCAGCTACGCCTGCCCGCAGTGCCTCGATGTCAGTCAGGGTTCGCAGCGGCGGATTCATTTTGAAGTTCGGATCGTAGGTCATGCAGGCTGCGTCGCTGAGCAGCAGATGATGCGGAGCAGCCTCAGCTGTTATGGTCAGGCCATCCGCCTTGGCCCGGCGGATAAGTTCCACGCTGCCTGCCGAGGAAATATGCATCGCGTGATATCGTCCGCTGGTGCGTTTGAGCAGTTCCAGGTCTCGGCGGAGCATAATTTCCTCGCCGCTTGCTGCGATGCCCCCCAGGCCCAGGCGGACGGCGATAGGTCCGGAGTTCATCGACCCGCCGAACAGGCTGGGGTCTTGACAGTGTTGCAAAATCGGAGCTCCCAGCATGGACGCGTATTGCATCGCCCGCTGCATGACGGTCGTGTCAGCTACGCCCAGGCCATCGTCGGTAAAGGCGACCGCCCCGGCCTGGTGCATCAGGCCCATCTCAGCCAGCTCGACCCCAGCCTGGCCTTTCGTGATGCAACCCACCGGCAGGACGCGGGCGAGATTCGCCTCAGCTGACCGCTGCAGAACGTACTGAATGGCGATGTTGTCGTCCAGTGGCGGGTGCGTGTTTGGCATGGCACAGATGGTCGCAAACCCCCCAGCCACGGCTGCAGCTGAGGCCGTAGCGATGGTCTCTTCTTCCTCATGGCCCGGCTCGCGACAGTGAACATGAATGTCGATAAGACCAGGCGCGACGATTTTCCCCGTCGCGTCGATAACCCTCGCGCCGCGGAGATCAGCCTTGGTAGTGGAGCCTACTTTTTTAACGACGCCATTGGCCAGGACGACATCGCAAACTTCGTCCCGCCGACTGGCTGGGTCTATCACTCGTCCGTTTTGGATCACGATCTTGGCCATGCTTGCCTCGCCTTGTAACAAGAGCAACTGTTCGATAACTCCGTGTACAATATCGCCCAGGCTGTGAATGTGCGAGAAAATTTTCCCCTATTCCCTATTTCCCTACTTGCCTGTTTTCCAGCCCTTGCGTGGGTGGGAGCGTTCGGATATCCTTAGGCTTTGCACTTTCTCCCGTGTTGAGGACTGAAGATGACCGAGACTGACGCTTATGATGTGGTGATTATCGGGGCTGGGCCTGCGGGGCTTGCTGCGGGACTCTACGCTGCGCGCGACGGATTCAAAACCCTGCTGCTGGAAAAAAACGGCCTGCCCGGCGGCCAGATTATGCTCACCGAACATATCGAAAATTACCCAGGCTACGAGAAAATCGGCGGGTTCGAACTCGTCGAAAAAATGAAGTCGCAAACCATGAGTTTCGGAGCGGAGATTGTCGTCAACAAAGCTGTTACCGCTATCGTGGAAGGGTCCGATGGCCTGTTCGAGATCGAGACCAGCTCTGGCGAGACGAGCTACCGCAGCCGGGCTGTTATCTTGGCGCCGGGGAGCGACTACCGACAGCTTGGCATCCCCGGCGAGGTCGAACTCCGCCAGGCTGGCAAGGTCAGCTACTGCGCGACATGCGACGGGGCGTTTTATCGCGACAAGGAAGTGCTGTGCATTGGCGGGGGGAACACCGCGGTGGAAGACGCCGTCTACCTGGCCAGCCGATTCGCCGCCAAGACCACGCTCATCCACCGCCGGCGGGAGTTTCGGGCGCAGCAGGTGCTGGTGAAGGAACTCCACGCCGCCGCCAAGGAACACAACATCGACATCCTCCTGCCATTCGTGCCGGTGGAAATTGTCCCCAGCAATGACGGAGCGGAGATTGACCATGTGAAAATTCGCAATGTGGAAACCGGCGAAGTACAGCAGCTGCGTGTCGACGGCGTGTTCGTCTTCGCTGGGATGGTTCCCAACACGCAGTGGCTTGCGGATATTATAAAGCTGGACGAGGCTGGTTATATCCCAGCTGACGCGTCGACGATGAAGACTCCCACGCGCGGCATTTTCGTAGCTGGCGACTGCCGGGCTGGAGCTTCGATGCAATTGGCAACAGCGTGCAGCGACGGCATAGTAGCAGCGATGGGCCTGCGCGACTTCTTCCGAGACCCGACCAGCTGGACAACACAAACGACACAGGAAATAAAAGGATACTGAAATCGTGACTGAAAAAACTGACATTGACGCTGCTGGATATTTTGGCCCGTATGGCGGGCAGTATGTTCCCGAGACGCTCGTGGCCGCGTTGAAACAGCTTACCGAGGAGTTCGAATCCGCCTGGGTAGACGACGCTTTTCGCGCGGAGTTCGACCGCTGCCTGCGAGAAATCGCCGGCAGGCCCAGCGAGCTTTATTTCTGCAAAAGGCTGACCGAGCAGCTCGGCGGAGCGAAGATATATCTCAAGCGCGAGGACATGAACCACACCGGCGCGCACAAAATAAACAACACGCTTGGCCAGGCTTTGCTGTGTCTGCGGATGGGCAAGAAGCGTGTCATCGCCGAGACCGGTGCAGGCCAGCACGGCGTGGCGACTGCCACAGCTGCGGCTGTGTTTGGCCTGGAGTGCGAGGTCTATATGGGCACGGAAGACATCCGCCGGCAGGCTCTCAATGTCTTCCGCATGAAGCTGCTGGGGGCCAGGGTTATCCCGGTAACTTCCGGCCAGTGCACGCTGAAGGACGCTACCAACGAAGCGATGCGCGACTGGATGGGGTCGGCTGAGCATACGCATTATATCCTCGGCTCGGTCTGCGGGCCTGCCCCGTTCCCGCTGATGGTGCGACAATTCCAAAGCTGTATCGGCATCGAGGCCCGGGCGCAGATGTTGAAAACTGCGGGTTGTCTGCCGGATGTCGTGGTGGCCTGCGTAGGTGGCGGCAGCAACGCAGCTGGGATTTTCGCGCCGATGATAGACGATAAGTCCGTAGCGATGGTCGGCGTCGAGGCTGGGGGGCGGAGCTTGAACCTCGGCGACCACGCAGCTCCGCTTTGCCTGGGCAGCCCCGGTGTGTTGCATGGCTCGAAGAGCTACGTTTTGCAAGACGACGATGGCCAAACCGCCGAGGTGCACAGTGCCTCAGCTGGGCTGGACTACCCGGGCGTCGGGCCTGAGCATTCGTTCTGGAAGGATTCCGGCAGGGTGCGATACTGCAGCTGTTCGGACGACCAGGCCATGGACGCACTCGTAGCCCTTAGCCGAATCGAGGGAATCATCCCCGCCCTGGAAAGTTCCCACGCCGTAGCCGAAGCCATGCGCCTGGCTCCGACGCTCGACAAGGACAAAATAATCCTGGTAAACCTGTCAGGCCGAGGCGACAAAGACTGCAACGAAATCCAGGAAATCCTCGCCCGGCGAAAATAAGCAAAAACTTATTTGCCAGGCAGTAGTCTATTGTGTATACTTAATGTGTAAACAAGGAGGCTTGGCCATGCTGACAATAACTTCAAGACAGGCTCGCCAGCAGTTTCGAGAACTTTTGGACAACGCCTTAAACGGCCAGGTCGTGAGCATCACCCGTCGAGGCCGGGAGGTCGCTCGCCTGGTTCCGCCAGAGGTCGCCAATAACGGAGCCTTGCCGGATTTAAGCGGATTCCGCAAACGCATGAAGTCCAGGGTCAAAGGTAAAACGCTCTGCCAAACCGTGATCGAGATGCGCGACGAGGAGCGACTCTGATGTTCTTCCTCGACACGAGCATACTGGCGGCGTACTACATGCCAGAGCGAAAAACCTCCGCCATCCAGAAGATTCTCTCCAAGCCAAGTCCGAAGATAATCTCGCCGCTGGTTCATGTGGAACTGTTCTCCGTTGTCAGCCGTCGTGTGCGAATGGGCGACTACACCGGCGAGGTCGCGCGGGAAATTGCCACGCAGTTTCGCCACCATATTTCAACAGGGTGTTTCGGGCATATTCCCGTAACTCAAAACGAATACTCACTGGCTGCGGACTGGATTTCGCAATTCAACACTCCTCTCCGCACGCTCGATGCGCTGCACCTGGCATCGGCCCATCATAGCGGCCTGACACTGCTCACCGCCGACAAGGCACTTGCCGCCAGTGCAAAAAAACTCGGCATTTCAGTCAAATACATCTAAACAAGCGGCAGTGGGCGGGTCCAGACTTTACCCGATATGTGTCGCCCTCTGCAACGCGGACATCGTCGAGCGGCATTTACCGGCAAACTTTTGACGCAACTCGACCAGTTCGTGCAGCGACATCCCGACGCGACGCTGGAGCAACTGCGAGAACAGTTTTCATCGAGCGTCAAATGCAGTTTGGTAACCATCCACAACACGCTCAAGCGGTTGGGCTATCGATTTAAAAAAAGTCGATACGAGCGAGTGAGCAGGACCGACCAGACGTAAAGATCGCTCGTGATCAATGGAAGGCGATGCGGAACAAGCCTGATCTGTCCAGGCTCGTGTTCATCGATGAATCAGGGGTCAAAACCAACACGACCCGTCTTCGAGGCCGGGCAAAGGGAGGCCAGCGACTTGTCGATTCAACACCGCATGGCCATTGGTGCGCGACAACGATGATCTCATCGATTCGGCTGGATGGCTCAACAGCTTGCATGGCTATCGATGACTTTTGATTGGCTTCAGCTGACTCGTTGAGCTTTTGGCAAAAACTATTTGGACATAGATTTGCGTGTATGTGTTTGGTATATTTTCTACAAGGATACCGCTCCTACGGAGCTAAAAATATTACGCGATCGCATTACTACAAAGACGCCGCTCCTACGGAGCTGAAGCAAAAAAAGCGTGAACGGTTACGGTTTTTTTATATTTATCCTGCTATCCATGTGAATAGCCAGTAGGCCATACAGCTGGAGCCTAAAACCATGAGAGACAAAAAAGCGTTTACCTGGGCGGGGCGGTTGTTGCGACAGCGCCCAAGCCACGGAAAAATCCGCAATCCGAAATCAAAAATCCGAAATGGTTTCACCTTGATCGAACTTCTGGTCGTCATCGCGATTATCGCGTTGCTGGTGAGCATACTCCTGCCCAGTCTGAACAAGGCTAAGGAATTAGCCAAGGCGGTGGTCTGCATGAGTACCCTCAGGCAGATAGGCAACGCTATGGCAGCTTACCAGTCTGACTGGGACGGGCTTTTTCCAAGTGGCGAAGAAAACGACCCCGATGGCGACGGCTTTGGTTGGGCCAAATACCCAACTTCAGCTAGCAACTGGTACAAGCTGCTGCCGGAATTCGGCGATGTGTCGGGCACCCAGGCGTTGTATTGTCCTGTCGACCCACGACACCCCACTGCCACACCCGCTCAGCAACACAGCTGGGGTTATGTAAGTTACGGAATCAATTTCTACTACCTCAACGGCACCAGAGTTGAAGATGTTGGCAACCCATCCGAAACGCTTTGCACCGCCGACACCAGCCACGCTCCTCTTTCGGGTACCAGCCTAATGGGATATTACATAGCAGCGGCGAGGCCTGACCCTGCCTGGCCTACAGCTACTCATTTTCGGCACACAGATACAGGTAATGTCCAGTGGGTAGATGGGCATGTAACACCAGTCTGGGGCGACCCGGATGATACGATAGGCTTATACAGACAGGGAGCACTCGGGTGGGGTGCATTACCAGGCTCGGCCCCTTCATTCAGCAAATGGGATTTGGAATAAATCCGTAGGCCATGGGCTTAATAGTGAAAAATTGTTAACACCACAAACGGAAAGGGCATCACGATGAGAAACGAACGGAACACAATGGGAATTACAACAGAAACCAATCGACACGGAAAGGGTATCACGATGAAAACAAGTAAAATGATGGTAGCGGTAATGGCGATAGTGATGATGACGGGATTTGCGATTTCCGCAGCAACGGCACAGGAAGCAAAGCCTCAAAAGATACTGATCGACGATTTTTCGGCGGACAAATGGAGTTTTTCTTTAGGTCGAGAGTTTCGCGGAGCCAAGGGGCATAAAGAATTAAGCAAAACCGAATTCGTTTCCGCTCCGTCAGCAATGTGCGTTGATTATGATTTCACCGAGGGTGGAGCTTATGTCGGAATCAATAAAAACATAAAGATCCCCGAACAGGTAAAACACGTTTCGTTTAAGGCGAAAATTACCGGCAAAAACAGAGTGTTTATGCGTATAGAAGACGCAAGCGGACAGGTTCACAAAACAAGTGCTATTGCTCTGAAAAATACTGATAAATGGCAGGATATTACCGTTAATCTTGACAAAAAAACCTTTCGCCATCACTGGGGCGGCGCTAAAGACGGCAAGATTCACTGGCCGCTAAAATCGTTGTTTATTGCTCCTGAAAAAGCTGAAAATAAAAAAGGAAAGCTATATGTTGATGACTTGGCATTTCTGGTTCAGGGGGAATGGCGAACGGTTAAATTTCCAAACTTTGATATTTTAGCCGGAGACGTAGAGCTTCTCGGCACGCCCTCATGGACGGGCTATATCTTCACCCTGACCAATACCGGCAAAACAGATATTGAGGCAAAAGTCGAGCTGGTGGATGCGCCAAATGGCCATGCGTCTCTTGCTTTGCCCTGGCGAAGGGGCAAGGGAGAAGAAGACATTCTCAATACATCCGGCCCCGGCAGTAAATTCACACACTTGGAAAAGTTGACGATACCTGCCGGCAAGTCGGTTTCGTGCAGCTTTAAAATCGACTGCCCAAACTGGAATCCCTACAACCGCTATCCCCTGACGTGCCGATTGACGGTCGGCGATCAGGTCTCCACGCAGACACGCGAAATTCTGGGTGCCAAGAGCAAGGGCGTTCTGCTAGGCCAGGCCCGCAACAGCAAAGAGATCAAAGAGAGCAGCATCGGCGTGGTCTATCCGTGGGAACACGGCGCCCTGCCCAAGTGCCTGCCGATGGTTGCAGAGGCTGGCATTAAATGGAACCGTGGCAGCGTCCGCTGGTTTAAAATGGAAAAGACCGAACATGGCGGCAAGCCCGTCGGGCTTCACCCTAGATCTATCAAATATCTTGAGAACCTCAAAGCTAATGGCATTAATCTAATTGAATCCCGCGGCATCGGCTATGATAACGCAGAAGCCGCCTATACCTACTGGAAAGGTGCCGCCGAGGTGCTCAAGCCGTACGGCATCAATCACTTCGAGCTTGGTAACGAACCTAACGGACACATGCCTAAAAAATGGGGCGGAAACTGGAACGGTGTAACGGACGATATGGAGATTGCACCCTGGATTTACAAGTTCGTCGAGTTTGTAAATGCCGCCGCCAAAGGGATCAAGGAAGTTCATCCTGACGCAGTTGTTATTGCCGGTGCCGGCCTGAATTCAACCGCTCGGCGTGCAATTAAGGTTGGTTTCAGTAAGGATGTCGATGGCGTCAGCGACCATCCATACCCATATAGTGTTACCCCGGAACTCATCCCATGGGGTGGTGAGCATTGCCTCAAACGCGACGGGTTTGTCAGTGCCGATGACGACCACACCTTCCTTTCGCAAATGCGCAGGTTGAAAGAGGAAGCCATCAAAGCAGGCCGCCCCGACTTTCAGATATGGTTGACCGAGTGGGGTATCCCTGTATTCCAGTACCACGGGAAGACGGCTCTGACTCAAAAGGAGATGAACAAGCTGAGCTTCAATGTGATTGAGATGGGCGCAAAACGACTGTTCATCTACGAAGGCCATACGGAAAACACTCAGGCCAAGTATCTTGCCAGGCGTCTGATTGAAACTCTGAGCATTCCGGACATCGTAACCAAAAACTTTTATTTCTGCTTCAACCGCGGGCCGTGGTTCGACAAGCGTCATCCTGAAAAAGGTGGCTTTTCTCTGACACGCACGCAGGATGCAGCGCCACGGCCCAGCTACTATGCCATGCAGCGAATCACCGGTCTGTTTTCCGATGGCGTCAAGCCGATCGACCTGAAAATAGGCGTTCCACTCGACCGTAAACAAGGCCGAACCGGTGCCGCGTGGAAACGCCCGTACGGCAGCAATCCCGCACTGTGGGAAGGCGTCGTCCCCATGAATGAACTGACGACCCCGCGCAAATACGCATTCACCACTCCCGAGGGTGAATTGATGATTGCGGTCTGGATGCCGGTACGGGCCGAAGACTGGCGAGAGCCGGACTTCTGCAATATTACGATCGGGACAACGGATTACGAAAACCCCATCGCCATCGACATTCTCACCGGCGAGCGCAC
>JAOZNE010000218.1:0-3606 GCA_029933955.1 Phycisphaerae bacterium | reverse complement strand
CTTCCGCTCGGAAAACTGGGCCATGCGTGCAGCAGAGTTTGTAGCTCCAGCCTTGCTTGGAGTCGTCGCGGATTTTCACGATGCACGATTGGCACGTGCCCATCCCGCAAGCCATGTGTCGCTCGAGCGAGAGATAGCATTCGATGCCTCTGCTCATGCACAGCTCGCCCACCGCCCGCATCATAGGCTCGGGCCCGCAACTGTAAGCCACGATTTCGTCCGGCGGCACCAGGCCTGAATCCAACCAGGCCTCTAGCGGCTCGGTTACCAAGCCTGGGTATCCCACGCTGCCGTCGTCGCTGGCGATAACCGCTGGCGTGCCTCGCTGGGCAAATTGGCTGCAACACAGGCTGGGCACCCCCGCGCGCATCGGTTCGTCGAAGCTGGGCAAAATAGTCAACGGCAGCAGCCCAGCTGAGCGCGACCCGCAAAAGGCTAGCGTCTCTTTGCCCGCTCGCCCAAGCTCGGCTGAGGCGTAGAGCATCGGCGGAATGCCAACCCCGCCGCCTACCAAAACGGCGTAGGATTTGGCTGGGATAATAGGCAGGGCCTGGCCGAGTGGCCCGATTACGCTGATGGCATCGCCCGCAGTCAGCCTGGCCAGGTAGCCCGTGCCGATGCCCACCGTGCGATAGATAATTTCCAGCTCCGCCCCCTCGTCAGCCTCGACCCGACCAGCCAGGCTAAGAGGCCTGCGCAACAAAGCTCGGCTGTCCAGAATTTCTTGTTGGGTAAACTCGCCAGGCCCGTCAGCGGCAAACTCCACCACCTTGGCCTGGCCTGGCTGGGCTTGGGCGTCGCTGCACTGAACCTGCACAAACTGCCCCGCCCGGCTCGGCGGAAAAGCCCGCCCGCCATTGGCAGAGGGAGCAACGCGCAGGCGAATCAGAAAATGCTCGTCGCACAGCTGCGTGTTGGCTAGAACGGTCGCAGAAAAAACGCCCCGGCTGGATGTCTCGTGGTCGCACATAACCATCTTATACCAGCATCGCGGAAAAATACCAATACCTCTCTTGCCTTTCTGCCAAATGGCGCGTATAATAAGGACAAATGGCCTGTGCGAAAGGATCACTGTATGCCGACAAAAACAAAAGCGAAATCGAAAGTGAAATGGTCTGGAGGAGAGAGTGTTGCAAAGCGGCGTAAATTCCGTTCGTTTCCTCGCACTATTACGAGGCGGCAACTGGAGACCGTCAGGGCAGGCGCTCTTGTCGCTGGTGTCAAGGCGATAGATGATATTGAGCAGGGGGTTCCGTATGAACTGGTGCAGTCTTTTCTTGATGCAACCGGGATGTCCTCGCACGAGGCAGCAGAGGTTCTCCGTATGCCGTTGCGAACTTTTAGCCGGCGGAAAAAAGAGGGCAAGCTCTCGCCCGCAGAATCGGACCGTCTTTCTCGACTTTGCCGAATCTATGACCAGGCGCTCGATTTTTTTGAAGGGAACAAAGAGGAAACCATGGCCTGGCTTTCTGGGCCTAAACGGGCTCTTGGAAACAGAACTCCATTTTCGCTCATTAAAACAGACTTGGGCACTAGAGAGGTCGAAGCTTTGCTTGGTCGATTGACCTACGGGGTGATTATATGACGCATACCTGTTGGCGAATTTGCAAATCAGCGTATCGGCAGCACGCCTTCGACGGCGAGGGAGCCAGGAAATATGGCGGGCGGTGGTACAGCCCGGGCAAGTGGGTTGTTTGTGCAGCTGAGGCATTGTCGCTTGCGGCACTTGAGATGTTGGTGCATGCCGAGACTGAAAGCGCCCTGCAAAACCAATACATCGCGTACCCCATAGAGTTCGACGCGAAGCTGTGTCTGATGATTCCCGAAGAGGACTTGCCATCGGCGTGGAAAACATATCCCTATTCCAGCGAAGTTCAAGCCATCGGTAACGAGTGGTTTGAGACGGCGGCGTCGGCTTTGCTTCAGGTGCCAAGTGTCATCATTCCGCGGGAAAGTAATTTTCTGATCAACCCGAAACATTCTGATTATCGCAAGCTCAAAATAGGCCAACCGGTCGGATTTAACTGGGATTCTCGTTTTGTTCGGTAGCCTTGGCTGCAGCTGGTCGTTGACATGTCGGCGGGGGGGGTCTACTATCGTCGAGACGAGCAATGGGAGAGATACGATGGCAGCGAAAAAGACAGCCAGGAAAACCGCAAAGAGCAAGACGGGCAAGTCGTGGCATGGCAGGCTAACCGCTGAGGCAGACACAGCTACGGCTAGGCTGTTGGCGAGTCTGGATGTGGACCACGCTCTGTGGAAGTACGACATCGCAGGCTCCTTGGCCCATGCGAAAATGCTGCGCGAGATCGAGGTGCTGAGCGCAGCGGAGTATGCCAAGATAAAGGCAGGCCTGCTGGGTGTAGCACGGGCGATAGAGGCTGGGCGGGTCGACATGCCCATCGAGCTGGAAGATATCCACATGGTCATCGAGTCGGCTCTGATAAAGCGCATCGGCCCAGCGGGCGGCAAGCTGCATACCGGCAGAAGTCGCAACGACCAGGTCGCGCTGGACTTGCGACTTTGGGCGCGCGACGCGACGGCTGGGCTTGTCGAGGGTATCGCTGAGCTCCAGCAGGCCTTTGTAGGCCTGGCCCGCAGGCAGGGCAAGGTCGTCATGCCAGCTTACACCCACCTGCAACGCGCTCAGCCTATCGTGGCTGGTCACGCGATGTTGGCCTACGTGGAGATGCTCCAACGCGACGCGGATCGGCTTGCTGACGCTGCGGTGCGGATAAACGTTTGTCCGCTGGGCAGCGGTGCGGTGGCGGGGACATCCTTGCCGTTGGACCGGGCGCGCACAGCTGAGCTGTTGGGGTTCCCGAAGTTTACGCGCAACAGCATCGACGCCACGAGCGACCGGGACTTCCTGGCTGAGCTTTGTTTCTGCTGTGCCATGCTGGGCGTGCACCTGTCGCGCTGGGCTGAGGACTGGATAATTTACAGCTCGACCGAGTTTGGCCTGGTCGAGTTGCACGACGCTTATTGCACCAGCAGCTCGATGATGCCGCAGAAAAAAAACGCCGACACGCTGGAGCTTATCCGTGGCAAGAGTGCCAGCGGCATTGCCCAGCTGGTGGGTATGCTCACGCTGATGAAGGGCCTGCCCCTGGCCTATGACCGCGATATGCAGGACGACAAACGGTTCGCGTTCCAGGCGGTCAAAGACATGCAATCGGTCTTGGCGGTCGCGCCGGGAATCGTGGCTTCGGCGTCGCTGGGCGAGGAAAAAATCGCGGCGGATATCGACGCGGGCTTCCTCGACGCCACTGCCCTGGCGGAGTATCTGGTCAACAAGGGTGTGCCATTCCGCAAGGCCCATGGCCTGGTTGGCAGGCTCGTCGCCCAGGCAGAAGCTCAGAACCTCACCCTTCTGGAGCTGCCGATGCAAACTCTCCAAAAAGCCTGCCCGAAAATCACCCCCGACGTCAAACAGCATCTGGGCCCAGCCAACGTCGTAAAACGCTACGTCCCCGAGGGCGCAGGCGGAGCGAAACAGCTCGACCAACAACTACGATACTGGAAACGAAAACTGGGATAATTCCGGAACAGGGATTATGAAAGAGAACGATTTTTTGGATTGGATATATGCTCGCGGCGGGTTTG
>JAOZNE010000217.1:0-3611 GCA_029933955.1 Phycisphaerae bacterium | reverse complement strand
AGTTTTAACGGGCGCCGCGTGGCTACCCCGCACACAACCACGGCGTAACCCCGCCAGGTGTCTCTAGCGGAGTTCGAGAATTTTAGAGACTGTAGGTCATGCAACTTGTTGCATGGCAAATTGTCTTGACTTCTGACTTCTGCTTTTATGTAAACGCTTTGATGCTCAGGAAATTCTGGTCTATGAGTTCTTCAGCGAAGCGGGGGATGTAGCCGGTGTGTCTGAGTTGTTGACCCGCTGGGCCTGCGGCTGCTGGGCTGGCTGGCTGGGCTAGTCTGAAAATGTCGTCGATTAAAACCCTGCCCGTGTCGGGGTCTATGCCGACGACTTCGCTGATGTGCGTGATGCGTCTGTCGCCAGCTGGCGTGCGGGCGATTTGAACTATCAAGTCCAGGGCTGCTGTCATTTGTTCGCGGATAGCTCGCACGGGCATATCCACCGCCATGAGCACCATCGTCTCCAGCCGGAGCATGGTGTCGTCGGGATTGTTGGCGTGGATGGTGCTCAGCGAACCGTCGTGGCCCGTGTTCATCGCCTGGAGCATGTCCAGGGCCTCGGGGCCTCGCACTTCGCCGACAATCAGCCGATCAGGCCTCATTCGCAGGGCGTTGCGGACAAGGTCGCCGATGGTGTACGCCCCCTTGCCCTCGATGTTGGCAGGCCTGGTTTCCATGCGGGCCAGGTGCTCCTGATGCAGCTGAAGTTCAGCGGAATCTTCGATGGTTACAATCCGCTCCTGGGCTGGGATAAACCCGCCGAGCACATTTAGCGTGGTGGTCTTGCCGCTGCCCGTGCCGCCGGAGATGAGAATATTTTTTCGCCCCACCACCGCCGCCTGGAGGAAGTCCGCAGCCGCTTCGTTCAGCGTGCCCCGCTCGATAAGGTCGTCGATGGTAAAGGGAATCTGCGCGAACTTTCGTATCGTCAGCGTCGGGCCTGACAGGCTAAGCGGGTTTATCACAGCGTTGACCCGCGAGCCGTCGGGCAGGCGTGCGTCGACCAAAGGCTGCGACCGGTCGATGCGCCGTCCGACGGGCGTGATTATCCGCTCGATGACGCTCTCGACGATGCGGTCGGAGAAGAAACTCCTGCCGGTGTTCTGCACCAAGCCATCCTTCTCTATGTAGATGCGATCCTTGCCGACGACCATTATCTCGTTGACGTTTGGCATTTCCAGCAGGTCTTGCAGCGGGCCGTAGCCCAGGACGACGTCTTCGATTTCCTTCGACAGCATCCGCCGAACGACGTAGTCCCGCAGCTTGGGCGTGAGACGCGGCGAGATTTTTTTTATCTGCCCGTCCCAGCCAGCCTCGACGGCAGCGACGTCCTGCCGCAGCGTATGAGGCCGAAGCCGCAGCGGAAAAGCTCCTACGATATCGGCGATGACACGGGCGATAACTTCCTCGTGCCTGGCCTGGACCATGTCGGTATTCTCAAAGCCATAGCTGTACATCAGCTTGCCGGTGCCCCGGCGGGTGATTTCCGAAACGACCGACCGCCAGAGAAACTCGCGGATAACGTGTAGCCTCATTTCCCGGTCAACCTCGCCAAGGTGCGAGTCGATAATTTTCCCCAGGTGTCGCTTGATGAGCGATACGAGTTTCTCGTCCGCCGAGCCAGCCTGGCCCGTAACTCGCAAGTCCAGCTGCTCGAGCAGCTCGGCGTGCATTCGTTCTTCCAGCTCGATGACGCGTTTCCGCGGCGAGATTTTCTGCCGGGCCGGAGCGACGCGCTTAGCGGCAGGCTGCATCATATACAGGCTGAACTCGCCGATGCGAATCTCGTCGCCATATTCGATCTTCACCCTGACCCCCGGCGAGACGGTCTTGTTAGCTACGACCAAGCCGCCCCGGGCAAGAGCCTCGATATAAAAACTCCCGCCGGTGAAAACAATCCGCCCATGCCGCCGCGAAACAAACGGCGACGCCAGCGTAACATCGTTCTCCTCGTCCCGACCGATAGACACAGCCTCGTCCGGAACCTTCTCGACCTCACGCACATCGGTATACTGATTGTAAATCCAAATTTCCATCGTATTCATTCCAAAGCCAAGTGCTATTTGTCATTCCCCAGTTTTTTCTTTTCTGTTTTTTTTTGTCATTCCTGTTTTTTTTGTCATTCCTGCGAAAGCGGGAATCCAGTTTTTTGCTTTAGCTCTGTAGGAGCCATTTATGCATCCCGCTTACCAATTATGGGATGGCTGTGAAATTTATTGAAAAATTGTGAACGGTTACTCTTTTTTTAATTTGCCCGATTTTTCTTTTTCACGAATCTTTTCCTGAACCGCTATCAGTATTGCACCAAGCTGATTTTTAATAGATTCATCCAGGTCTTCTCGCTCATAGATAGACACACAATATTTGTAAACCAATGGTATTTGTGTGCAGTTGCTAGCCAATGACCATGCAGCCGATCCGTGAGTTGCCACAAGGTAGTACACCCGCAATTTTGCCTCTTCCGTCAGGGTTTTAATTTCTCCTGATCTAATTTTTTCAAGAGTTTTCTCGTGCTTTATAAGCGCAAGAGCACCAACGATTTTTCTAATTGGGGCATACTTACCAGTTGCAAAAAACTCTGACCAAAGAATGTCTAACTGAAGCGCTGTATTGATTTCACCATTTGTGTCAGGAATTTTTATTTTTTTGGCCTTATTATAAAACTCTCGTAATTCTTCCTTTCCGTCACCAGCAATTACAGGCTCCAGGATAGTGTTATTTGAAACGGCACAGACAAGCAAAAACCTTTTTTGATCCGTTACGGAAAAGGAATCAAATTGCTTGGCGATATTTTTTAGTAAAAACGGGTTGTCGGAAAACACCCTCCCCAGGCAAGTCGAGACAGGGACATATCTCTTTTGCCACTTGGGGTCAAGCTGTACAATAGATTGCAATGCACTTATAGCTTTTATTGGAGTTGGGTTTTTATGATACCCCATCATCCACTCGCCTGCCTTTTCCATTGATGCAAACTTTTCGGGTAGGGCAAACTGAAGTAAATCTATTGAGGTTTCAGCTGTAAAAGATTTGTTTGCGATTTTGTCATATCCGGTAACTTTGATTTTGTAAGTTCCTGGTGGATATTTTTCCGGAAACTTTATTGCTAAATATTCCTGGCTAAGTATAAAAACTTTCGGATTAGGCCCTTGGTATGCCAATAAGTTAGACCCCTTATCGTTCGTTTGTTTTCCCTGTGGGTCATAAATTTGAACATCGTACCTAATGTGCACATTGTCGTCTTTGCCTGCGGTGTATCCACGGAAAAGAACAACCAGGCGAAATGACTGACCATGAAAAATGCTATATGCTACGGGAATAGAGGGCCTGCTATTTTGTGGTATCTTATACCAGCCATCCATATCAGACTCCATCAACGATGGGACAACCAGTGCGTCAAATTCGGCGGCATGGAGACTTGGAAGAGACGAAGAAAAGTTCGACAAAAGAAACATTAACAAAAAGGGTGTTGATTTTAATAGCGTCATTATAGCCTTCTTATATTACCCCTTCAGGGCATTTCATATTTAAGATATTTCAACATCCCGGCTCGCCGGGATTGGCCTAGCTGCCACAAGTATTCAATTATTTCCCCCCTCGGCGGTTTTTTTTTGTTCT
>JAOZNE010000031.1:0-13570 GCA_029933955.1 Phycisphaerae bacterium | reverse complement strand
ACTTCCCGATTTTTTCGTAGGGTCAATCACAACAGGTCCCTCCGAAGGTAAAAACATGCATTTATTGCTTCCGTCACCCCCGTCAGCAGGCCATATAAAAGGAATTCCGGCTTATCGGGAAGTGGTTCGCCAAAGCGTATGAGGCGGTCGCACAGCTTGGGGTTCTCCTCTACGATCCACCCGAGACAGATCATTACCAGCACGGCCGGCAAGACCAATTTGCATATTGCGGCCCAACGAAAAGTGCGAATTTTTTCCATCAGAACCTGAGATTTCAGGAAGCGGATTCCCTCCTCGCATTCCCATCGGCGGGCATAGTATCGCAGCACCCGCTGGGCGTCGGCAAGATTCTCAACCGGGAGATTTGTCAGTATCATCAGCGGCACAAGTCGCCCTGCCAGGCGTGATACCACCATCGTGAGATTATCCTCCCCGCCGGGCAATCTAACCTTTGTCCAGCGGCTTGCCGAGGTCTGACAGGTCCAGAATGATGGGCGTGTCGTCCTTGATCAACGGCAGCCAGATGTTGGGCAGGGCTTGCTTGACTCGTTCGTCAAAATCGCTTTTCGCCACGAGATGTGCGTCGAGACGCTTGAGGCGGCTGAGATATTTTGGGCGTTTGTTTGGCAACTGTCGGGCCATCTGACAGACGATGGGCTTACCAGCCCGGATAAGCCCGATAAAGCCATCGCGGAGGAATTTTTTATCGGGCCTGGAGAGATTCTCGCCAATTTGGTGGATAAAATCGTGCAGATTTGCCGATAGATTTTCTATCAGAGCATGATGTCGAAACATATCGCACCTCCCTGTGCTATAACGACTTATGGTTGTCTTGAACTACTCCATTTATCGTCATATACAGGGGGCGTGCGTTAATTTTTAGACCACGCCAAAAACCCCCTCAAAAAAAATCGGGAAGTTTGAGAAATAGATATTGACAAATCGGGAAATAGATATTGACAAATCGGCATTTAATGGTATACTACTTTCGCTCACATTCATGCTCATGCCCGTAATTTGGTCGTCGCTGTTGCTCCGGCCGCCCTCTGGGCTCCTTCCGTAACAGCGACAGGACCGTCCCGGCGGACGACGGTTCCACCTTATTGACGGTAGAATCCTGTCCAGCGCATAGGGATCACCTCAACAGTAAGAGGTGTATCCACAAGAAAGTGAGGTGGCGATGGACATGAGATCGTGTGATGTCTTGAGTGTTGTTGGCCGAGTGGTTCGGTGAACGAGTAGTGTGTCTATTGTGGGCAAAGAGACGAGGAGGTTTACCATGAAGACGAAAATGTTAAGTAGAAAATTGGCAGCTGTTCTGGTGGTGGGTTTTGTGCTCACAGTGTCGCAGGTTGGGTTTGGATCGCTGATATGGCTAGATACCTATGATGTTAGCAGCCGGAGCTATGACATCAATTTTGAAAGATCCTCTCGCCAGAGCGGCACAGTTGGGACATTGCGTTACAGAGAGCGTTACAATACGGAGTCGCCCGGGCCTCTAGGCTTTACGGGCGGGGATCAAGACTTTTGGACTCAGGTTGCTAGTAGTTCGGCTGCTCCAGGCAAGCTGATCCTCCACAGCGACGATGGCAGGGAGAGTCATCACAAATACACATGGGTTGGTCCTATGCATGGCTTTACAGAGGCAACATCACTTTCGATCGAGGTCTCGATGGATCCAGTCATAGGCGACACAACCAGTACATATTGGGCGGCTCTTGCTATTGGACGTGCTGGCAATGAGCAGGGTGCCTCTGTTGCAAATGCAGGAATCTGTCTTCTGCTTAGGTCTAATGGCGATTGGCAGTTCTTTGACAATGGTCCTACTGGAATCAGTGATAGTCTTGGTGTGAGGGCTGGCGAAGTGGATGTTCGGTTGGATATCTCTTTAGCCTCTTGGGGCAGCCGGGCCACGATAGATCTCTATCTAGATGGCGTACAGCAGGACCTCAACGGCGCAGCCGCAGGTAACAGCTATACCACAGCGGGTAATGTTGTCACTAACAACATCAGCCTCTTAGCTAATGGTGGTGGTGAATACGGTGCCACCCACCATTTTGATAATCTTAGTGTTAGTATTGTTCCGGAACCTGCCACGATGAGTTTGCTGGGCATCGGTGGCCTGCTGGCGCTGGTCCGCAGACGACGATAGGCCAGGTTGGCTTGACAGGGATAAAGGGGACAGGCTGCTTTTTGGTTCATTTCCCTGTCCTTCTCGGCCTCTGCTCGCGGCACTGACGTCCAGCCGATGTCCTGGGCATATCGCAGGGTTCTCGCCTGAACCGTCTTGTGCTCACCGGGTTTGGCCATCAGTTCACCTCGATCCCCGATGCCGCTAGTTCCGACAGGTCCACCTCGTCCACGCGCCGCGGGATTGAGCATCCAGCCATGGAAAGCCACCTGACCAAGTACCGCAAGCTGATCCCGGCGCTGTCGCTGATCACCCACCTGACCGAGGCCCGGGAAGGCCCGATCGGAGACGATGCGATTGAGCGGGCGATTCTCTGGGGCGACCTGCTCGAAAGCCACGCCCGGCGCATCTACTCGGCCGGGATCGATCCGGGCGTCGTTCATGCCCGGGCGATGGCGAAGAAGATCGTCTCCGGCGAGGTGCCCGACGGCTCCACCGAACGGGACGTGTACCGCAACTACTGGTCAATGCTCAGCGACAAGCACCATGTGCAGCTGGCCGTCGCTGAGCTAGTCGAGTTGGACTGGCTGCGGATCGAGACGCAGCCGACCCAGGGCCGGCCCAAGGTGGTCCACCGCATCAACCCGGCGGCCCGGACCATGCGCGTGTGAACGTGCGGCCCTGAGGCGCGCAGTGCCAAAAGCGCCAAAAGGTCGGGTAATCACCCGAATCGGTGGACTTTTGGCACTGCGTCGAGGGCAAGCATGCCAAGAGCGGCCGGGCTGCGACACTTCCGTTGCGGGGTGACCTGGCCGACGACCTGCGCAAGCATATCGATCGATTGGCCGAGGCCAACGGCGGGGAGGTCTCGCCGGATACGCCGTTGTTCGGCATCGACTGGCGGAACCTGCTCCGGACGTTCAACCTCGACCTGGCGGCTGCGGGGATCGCCAAGCGCGATGCCCAGGGCCAGACGGTGGACATGCACTGCCTGTGGCATACCTTTGCCACGCTGCTGGCACGCAATGGCGTCTCGCCCGGTATCGCCCAGAAGCTCATGCGGCGCAGCGACACCCGCCTGACGAGGAACACCTACACGCACCTCGATCTGGCCGACACGGCTGGGGCGGTGGCTGCGCTTCCGGCGATTTGAATCCTTGGCGACTCCGGAATCTGCCGTGGCTCAAACCATCGCTGCGTGCCCACTTCGGCCGGCACTTCTCGGCAATTTCCGGTGAGCAACTCGGTGTTCTCGGGGCGTCCTTTTACGCAAGAGGTGACCGTCTTGGTGCGGGAAGGCGTTCCGCGACAGGCAACCCATGCCGCTGGTGGCAACCGTTGGCGAGATGGTGTCGAGGGGCGGTTGCGCAAGGCTTTGACAAGGGTGGAGTTGACAAACAAAGACGCCAATGGGCAACACATGTCGTCCCTTGGCGTTTTTCGGCAAAAAAGCGGGCGAGGAGATTCGAACTCCCGACGTTCAGCTTGGGAAGCGAACTCATCCTACGCTTATTCTTTTCACGACAAACGGTTACGGCGTCAGTCCGCACTGGGTAACCAACTTGGTGCAAGCTGGTCGCGGGCTCACGCCTTCGTGTCCCGTTGTGCGATGGATGGCGGCGCGAAAAGATGCGATCGGATTTTTTCAGCGGCCATTGCCGGGAAATCGCGTTTTCCCACGGAAACCGTGGCTATGCCTTGGGCTTCATGAAGATATCCTGCAACGCGGAGAGAAATTCTTGCAGGGCCATTGCCTCGTCCCAAAGTGCGTGACTTCTGAGCCTGAGCGAGCCGAGCGATTCCAGCGAATCGAAATACTCGGCCACGATTCTCGCAACTTCGGCGAGGGTTGGATGATTCTGGTACTCTGCGATCTGTCGGTGGGTCTGCTCAAACTCCCGCTCGGTCATCATGGCCACGGTCCAGTAGATATCCAAGGCGTGATGCCGGGCTAGGTCTTTCTCCTCCTCTTGGCAGCGGTCGCGGAATGCGTGAAGTTTCATCAGCAGCAAAGTAAACGTCGAGGGGACGTAAATCACTGCTTCGTATGGCTCGCCTGAGGACAATGACCCGTCCACCGTGATCCTCATCGTGTTGTCCTGGAACCCCAGGGCCTCGTCCGTCCGATGGGCGTGCAACTTTACGCTTTGGCGAGGCCGAACGCGCCGGTCATCCACTTTCACACGAGGGTCGTCTGCAAACGGGCCAAGCGGTCCGGTAAGCAGGTCGACCTCGACGAACCTGCCGCCCCCGAGCTGCTTGACGAAAAAAGAATCCGTGTAATTTGCCTTTAATCAGCGAAATCTGTGGACTCTGGTCAGGCAAGTAGTGTAGCCGTGGTCGCAATCCAAAATCTAAAAACCGAAATCCAAAATTCTCAGTCCGCATTGGTTATATCGTGGTCAGCTCGGCCTGCCGCTGGGCTTCGCATCGGAATTCTGCTGGCTGGTTGCGACGTTCGCCTCATGATTCGCCCCGTCATCAGCCGAAACGCCCAGCCTATCGTTCGGCGAGCTGTGCAGACCAGCCCGGCCAGGCCCGCCAACTGAAAGCCAATATCAAGCATCAGTTGATTGCTGCCGGGCCTGCCCAGCAGAGCCAATATCCGCAGCGGATTGTAGAAGAACAAATAGGCCAGGAGGATATTGAACTGTTGTTTCCAGGGCTGAGGCGAGTTCGACGCAATAACATAACTGCCGTCCATCATGTAAGGCTGCACCTTCCGCCCAGCTACGACATCATAAACCATGCCTGATTGATATGTCTGGCAGTACAGCTTCGAGCCTTGCGAGGGAACCAGCATCAGCACCTGCAGGCTCCCAGCCCCAGCCTTTTGCAGCAGATGAACCTGGTTCAAAAGCCCGTCAGCCCGGCCAGGGGTTAGCAACGGCTGATCGTCGTGGTGCATCATCATCGGGTTGGGGACGATGCCGTTATTCCGCAACAACTCAAAGGCCCGCGTGGTCGAGTCGACCGTCTGACCCTTGGAAACCAGGCTGCCGGTCATGTCTTCCACGCCCAGCCAAAACGCCCGAAAACCAGCCTTGCGAACCAACGGCAAATGCTCAGCCATCTTTATCGTGTCGTATACGGTAACTTCAGTCGCTATCCTCGCCCGGCGTCGCAGGGGCTTGCCGGCGATTTCCGCCCGGGCAAGAGCCTGGGATATTTCCAGCGTGCGCTCGGGATTGTTGAAGAAATTATCGTCCGCCCCGAAAAATATCCGCAAGCCATATGTCAGGTTCAGCTGACGGATATCCTCCGCTATCCGCAGGCCACTTTTGGTGCGATACTGCCGCTGATTGTAGGCTGGGATCGGACAATACGGACAGCCGAACTTGCAGCCCAGCGTCATCACGATGGTGGCAAGCGGACTTAGCTTGTGAATTTTATTGGCTGGGAGCGGGGCCGACGACAGTGTCGCGCGTCGGCTTGGCGGCTCGACGATAGCATATCCGCCCACCGGTGAGGGCTTTTCGTCCAGGTCGCCCAGCAGCCTTTGTATGCCGGTATCGACCAGCTCCTCGGCGATGCTCCCCTCTGGGCCTACGGGGTAAACCAGCCCGGGGATGTCGTCCAGCAGGCCCTGCCCCTTCACTCGGCGGAGGGTTTGGGCGAGCGATTCGCCCTGGCCTCGATTGGACATCAGCCGTTCCAGCAGGGAAAGCGTAACGAACTCCTCGCCCGTTACCGCGACATCCGGGGCGAACGGGTCGGCTGGGTCGGTGCTGAAAAGTTCCCAGGCTTCGTAGACGCACAGGCTGCCGCCGGCGACAACCAAAGGCCTCTTGTCCGCGGGGATTTTTGCGACATCTCGCAAGAGCTGCCGCGCGCAATCAATGTGCATCCCCATGCTGGATATCATGAAAACGTCCGGCACCTGGCCATCGAGCTTCATCCGCGATGGCTGGAAGTTTTTGTTCCAGTGCTGCAGGACGATACGGGTTTTCTCGAACCCCGCAGCAAGCATCGCCGAAGCGATGGCTCTGGGCCCAGCCGGTATCAGACGAATGTCGGCGAAGATGAACGGCAGCACTCTCGTGCGGAAATCGAACGTGCAGGCGATAACGGTCGAGATATTTTGACGGGTGGAGAGTTTGCGCAGCGAGGCTATCAGGCCGGTCAATTCGCCGGGCCTGAGCAGTTCGTCCCCATTGTCTCGTCGCGGAAGTTCCATGCCATCTCCATGCACCGCGGCCCGCAGGCCCGATGCGCAGAACAGCTTATATAACACAAATCCCCCGCAAAAACTAATGTTTCCCGTATTTCCTGGCCAGGTATTCCATCTCCTCGGTAATTTTCAGATGCCGCGTGCAACGTTTTTCGCACTCGCCGCACCGCGCGCAGTCCGCCGGCGGCCCGGATGGCTCGCCGCTGGCTGGATTTATCGCCCACCGGTAAAGCGCCCCAGCCCGCCTGGGTACCTGCAAAATTTTGTCGTGATAAACGACCTGCATCATGGCGGGGATATTTATCCCCTGCGGGCAGGGCAGACAATACCCGCAACCAGTGCAAAACCCCTGCTGCCCGGAAGACAAGCCCGCCATCGCCTGCTCGATTGCCTTGCGTTGTTCCTGCGTCAGAGCAGGCTTGCGATAATTCGCCAACGTCGATGCCACGTCAGACTTCTTGCTGATACCGCAGAGAATCGTATCGACATCCGAGTTGCCATGCAGATACCGATGGCCAGCTTCGACGACATCGTCGCCCCCCAGCGTTTCCCGCACGGCCTGGCTGAGCAGAGACGAATCTTCCGCGAGCATCCCTCCTGCTATGGGGTTCATAACTATGGTTGCGATGCCTTTGCGATGGGCCTTGGCGAGCACGGGACTATAAGTTTGATCCATGATATTATGGGTACACAAAATGGCCTCGCACCAGTCGGCCTCGTCGAGATATCTGCTTATATTCTCGGGTGTATCGTGCGTCGTAAAGCCAATATGCCCAACAAGCCCCTCGTCCACAGCCCGGCGGATTCCGTCCAACATTCCACCACTTTTGGTAGCCTGGGCATAATGCTCCGAATTGTTGATACTCCAAATTTGATAAAAATCGAGGTACTCAACATCCAGTCGCTCCATGGATTCGATAATCCGCTTGTAGGTGCAATCAGCTGAGGTGTCGTCATCGTCCTGAACTTTGAGGTTCCATGGCGACCATTTCGTAGAGAGGATTGCCTTGTCGCGATAGCCGTCCTTGAGACTTTTACCAACCTTAATTTCGCTATCAGCGTAGCCTCTGGACGTATCTATATAGACCATCCCCGCGTCCATCGCCATTCGCATCAAAGCTATCGCCTCTTGCTCATCAGCAGGCAGCCTCATCGCCCCTATACTTACGGGATAAACTTTCAGACCGCTCCTTTGGCCAAAATCCCGAAGCTCGGTTTGTTGTTTTTTAAGCATTTCACTTAAACTTTAATAACTACACAATAAACTTTTTAATAACATCCGTGTAAACATCAACCGCGCGGGTGAGATCGGCAATATCCACATATTCGTCAGGCTGATGCGCCAGAGCGGTCTTGCCCGGGCCAAACACTACTATCGGTGCGTTTAACGCCGTTAAATAAGGGCCATCCGTCGTGTAACCAACCGATTTTGTTTCGCCTGTATCGGTTGCCTGGCAGAGTTTTTGGACAAACCCGCATTCCGGGTCGGTTTGCAATGGCGAGACCGTGCGGATGATCTCTATCTCAGCCTGAAAGTCATTATTGCAAGACTTCAACTTTTCGATGATTTCACGTATGTCGCAAATTACCGTTTCGTAACTTAGACCAGCCGCTATTCTGATATCAAGCTCGATGAAGCAACTATCTGGTATAACATTGGTAGCCTGGCCGCCGTGAATCTGATTGATACTCACGGTGGAAAGGTCCGCCTCCAGCGCACCTGGCGAGGTGGGTTTGTAATCGCCCAGCCGATTTAACAGGGTATTCATAGATGTTATGGCGTTGATGCCCAGGTGCGGCATCGAGCCATGCGCCGTCTTGCCCAGGGTGTGAACCCGCAGCCAACATATGCCACGATGCGATGTAATAATATTAAAATCGGTAGGCTCGGGGAGTATCACACCAGCTAATTTCGGCAGGGTTTTTTCATATTCCGCGACAAACTTTTTCACGCCGCACGCGTCGACTTCCTCGCCAGCTGTGGCTGTGATAATAATATCGCCTTTAAGTTTGGTTCCCGCATTTTGAATCTCCACCGCTGCTGCGGCAATGCAGGCCAGGCCTGCCTTCATGTCGCAGGTACCCCTGCCGAAAATCTTCCCGTCTTTTTCGGTCGCCTCATATGGCGGGGTAGACCAAGGCGACTCGCCAGCTGGGACAACGTCGCTATGGCAGGCAAAAAGCAGTGCTTCCGCCGATCCGTCGCCTTTAATCGTAGCGGTGATATTGGCCCGGTTGGTATCCCAGACGTCGAGCTTCGCGGGGATATTGTGCTGGCTGAAGAAGTTTTGCAAAACCCCTGCTGCGCCCAGTTCGCCACAGTCAGGAGTGGACTGCGAGTTGACAAGTTCTCTAAGTAATTTTGTAACCATAACTATATATTCCTCATTCGCCTTTTTACAACTCTGTCGGTCTGTATAGAAGCAGGGTTTTGCCTACCACGCCGACGCATATCGAGCGGGTCCGCTCGGCGATTCGCTCTGCTGCGGCCTGCCTGGCTCGGCCTCGCTCGTCGAACAGGCGAACCTTAATAAGCTCGCGCGAATCGAGATGGCGGGAGACTTCCCCGATAAAATTCTCGCTAACCCCCCCCTGGCCGACGGCGAGGGTTACCTCCAGCCTTTGACCCTGGCCGCGGAGTTGACGCTTCTGTTTTCCGGTTAGTGTTTGCAAATTTATGCTCCATTATAGGCTCGAAATTCGTTTAACGAACTTCGGCAGGGTTGTCATATTCATAGCGGCATCGTCCCGCGGTGAGAACTCGAAGACGCACCCAGCCGGGCCGTCGGAATTGATAGCCACCGCCCGGTCGGGAATGGCCAGGCTGCCGGCCTCTATGTGCCGATGTCCCAACACGAAAAACTCCGCCCCCAACTCCGCTGCCAACTCGTCCAGCTGCTCGGGGGTCTGGTCTCGCCCCCATGTCCACTCGTAGGCGGGGCCGTTGCGGTGATAGTCCGCCTCTGTACTGGGGCGTGAGAGAATCTCCACCCCCGCCAACTTGGCACGGTGGGGCGACGGCAGGGAATGACAAGCCAGCACGCCATTGTCAAATCGCATCGCCAGGGGCAAGGCCCGGAAAAATTTCAACGCAGCCTGGTAAACTTCCGGCCCGTCCTGACCAAAGCAAAAATTCGCCCCAGCCTCAAACGCCCGACAGCAGCCCGCAGCGTTTTTGGTAATTTCATTGCCGGTAAGCTGGGCTACGTCGTGATTGCCCAGCAGAATGTGCACACGATCGGGCCAATCGATTTTCAGCCTTGCTACCCGCAGCAACAGCTCGATGCTACGGTCGTTTCCGCTGCGAGGATCGGCTGGCCCGTGGATAATCTCCTGTAAAACAAGGGTCGCGGGGGCCTGGCCCGCACTGGTTGCGTGGGATATTATTTTCGAGAGGTTCCCGCGATGGCCATGGATATCGCCAGCGATGACGACCCGCTCCGGAGCGCCAAGGTTCACCACATTGCCCGCGCGCCCGGCGTCGTTGGCTAGCAGATCAGCAGCGAGTCTGAATTTTTCGGCGACGACGCTTCCCACTTTGTTTTTCTCCGGTATGTGAAAATCCTGGCCCAACCGCGTGGGCAGGCCCCTTGTTCTTCGGGAACCACCCACCGGCCTCCAGAATCCTGCTTATTTTTTCGTACCGAACCAGTCCCACCATGGACGTTGGTTTTCTGTTTTGTCACTTGTTGGACCTGGCTGGTCTTGTTCGTCTCGCTTTGGATTCATAGCTTTGGTTTCCTTGGTAATTTTCGCCCAGTCCCACCAGGGCCTTTTTTTATAGTATACAACCGGCTCGGGCAGGGTTTCCATGCCGACCTGGCCGGAGCGTTGCGACCATCTTTCCGGGTCGAAACCTTCGTCTCGTCCGGTCTGATATACCAGCGAGCTGTGGGCTGCGTCGCGGACGGTGAAGTCTTCGTCGTCCAGGCATCGCAGCAGCGTGCGGTAGACAGCTGAGGTTCGATATTGTCGCAACGCGGTCGCAGCCGAGGCCCGTACGTCGATGGACTTGTCGGAAATAGCGAGTTTCTGCAGCGTCATAATAGCCTGGGCGTCGGGCAGGGTTTGCAACACCACCGCGGCGTCCCACCGCACCACTGGCGAGGGGTCGCCCAGAGCGGCGAGAATTTCCGGCATGTATTTTCGGTTCCGCGCCTTGCCTAGTGCCCGCACAGCCACAGCCCGGACGGACGGGTCTTTCTCCAGGCCTGGCTTGGTGAGCTGGGCGAACCTCTTAAGATACGGGTCTCGCAAGGCCCATTTTTTGCGGGACAACAGTTCGATAGCTGTCCTGCGAATGTCGGGATCGTTGGCGTCGAAAGCCATCGCGGCCTGCTGGGCTGGGGTAACGCTCTCGGCACCGAACATCTTTTTAACCTGATAATCCAGCGTGTATACGCTCTTGTCCTTACTGCCGCAGCCGACCGGCCAGGCCGAGGCCCCCAGGGCCAACAGCAGCAAAAGGTTCGTAAAATTCGCTCGTTTCATTCGCATATATTTTCGCTTGTAGATATCCTGGCTTCGGTTTTCAGTTCGTCTGTGCCGACATATTCAACCCGGTCAATGGCCCGGCCTGCGAATCGCTCGCCCAGCTCGGCGAAGCGTTTCGGGTTGTCGGTTGTATAGCATAGCAGATGGCCTGGGATTTTGGCAGGGTGCAGCAAATTTTGCTCGGCGAGTTTTCGTTTCACCTCGGCCCCAGCTGCGGCGGCACTGCTGATTAGCCGCGTGTCAGGCCCCATGAGTTTTCCTATCGCCCCGGCCAGGAGAGGATAGTGCGTGCAACCCAAAATCAGCGCGCCAGGCCTAAGTCGCTGCAAGCCTCGCAGGTAATCGCACAGCACATGCGTTACTATCGGGTCGTCCTGAGGCCGGCCTTCCTCTACTATCGGCACGAGTAGCGGGGCCGCGGTGGCGAGGACTTTCCGAGCTGGGTCCACAGCTGCGATGGCTTGCTGATAGGCACCGCTGGCGACGGTAGCTTCGGTCGCCAATACACCGATAGGCCCGGGCGTTGCCGCCAGTGCGGCCGAGGCCCCTGGTGCGATGACGTCCACAACCGGCGCCGCGGTCGAGGCCCGTACCGCGTCGATAGCCGCGGCGCTGGCGGTGTTGCAAGCTACGATTATCAGCTTGGGGTCGAATCGGCTGAGGAACGCCGCGTCTTCCACAGCGAACCGCCGGACGGTTTCGAGCGACTTTATGCCGTATGGCACGCGGGCACTGTCGCCGAGGTAGACGATGTCCTCGCCGGGCATGGTGCGGAAAAGTTCCCGCAACACCGTAAGCCCGCCCAGGCCCGAGTCGAACACGCCGATGGGCATGGAGCTGATTTTTTCCGCAGCCTCGCTCATAGACCAGCATGATACACCAACAGGCCCGCCGAGGGGAGAACGGATATTTTTTCCTCGCATCTGGCCTCTTGTCAGCGGGGGGTTGGCGTGATATTCTAGAGCGCTTGTCGATTAGCAGAGACGCACTTATCGCAGGAGAAAACGGAATGGCTAAGACATTGGATAACCTGAAAAAACTTCCCGCATCGCGTAAGGCCCAGAGCAGGCCTGTAACTTTTGGCGTGTGTGCCACGTCGGACCCGCGCATCGACGCCGAGTCGCGTAGCCGCTGCGTCAATATCGTTCAGATGGTAGCAGAAGCCGTCGCCAAGGGCGTGAAAATGCCCGACGGCACGCCGGTGAACGTGGTTTACTCGCCAGTGCTGATCGACGGCGAAAAGCAAGCTGACCTGGTCGCCCGGCAGTTTCGCACCGCTGGGGTTGACGCGATTATCTGCACGCCGGACACCTGGGCCTTTCCGCAGCTGACGCTTATGAGTCTCCTGGCCCAGCTGCCAGCCGACGTGCCGGTGAATATAACCTGCGGCAACTCAGGCCCGAAGCCCGGCGTGGTATATGCCCATGCCGTCAACGGTGCCCTGGCCCAGACGGGTCGCCTGACTGCGCTGAATGTGGGCAGCTGGCCTGACACGGGACAGAACCCCAAAATGACCCCGGCCACGACTGAGGCTCTTATCGACTGGTGTTATGGTGCTCTGACCACAGCTGGCTTGAAGGGCAGGCGGGTCGTGGTTTTCGGGCACGACTCGATGGGCATGGAAACCGCACTGGCCCATATTCTGCCGACGCGGAAGACGTTTGGCTTGGAGATTACCAGGCTGGATATGAAGCTCCTGTCAGACATGCTGCTGAAAAAAGCATACGACGCCAAGGAACTCGTTGCACTGCGAAAGTGGGTCGACCGCCACGTCGGCCAACGAGTCGAGCTGTCCGGCGAGGCTGACAGCGAGCGGTTCAATCAGTCGCTGGCGATGTACCTTATAGTACGCGACGTCATGGCTGAGCTTAACGCGGTCGGTGGCGGGTTTATGAGCCAACTCGAATGGGGTTCCGAGCCAATGGGCAATCCCCTGCCCGTAGCAGACCCGATGGAGTCGCTCTTCAACAGCACCTTCGACCACAACGGCGCCAAGCCCGCCCTGCCCTATGCGACCGAAGCGGATGTTCAGGGGTTGCTGACGCAGCTGGTGTTCACTTGGCTTTCGGGCGGCAATCCGCCGTTGTTTATGGACTTCCGAAAAGTCTGGGAGCCGAGCGAGATTCAATCCCTGGCGGAGAAGATGAAAATCAAGTTCAGCAAGAACGACCTGTGGGCGCAGCGAGGCTTCGTTGATGGCGATAACTCAGGCTCTGCCAGCTTCAACTGGGCAGCGGCTCCGGGGGCCTCGATGACCGCGTGCATGAAAAACGTCTCCATGCCGATAGCTGAGGCGGGCTACTTCCCGGGCGGCGGAAACAGCGTAACGTTCTTCTCGCCCGGCGGCATTACAGGAGTCGCCGGACGAATGGCGTACTGTCAAACCACCGACAAATTCGCACTGGTCTGGGACGAGGCAACCACCGTCGAGTTGCCGGCGGAACTGGCCCAGGCCGTAGCCAATACATCGAATTGGAATTGGCCTCACACGTTTGTTACGCCGAAATACGCGACAATGGGCGAGTACAAACAATACGCCCCAGCCAATCATTTCCACATGACATGGGGCCTGAAGCCAGCACGCCTGCAACACTGGATGGACCTGACAGGCGTACTGTCAGCCACGCCATGGGCAGCAAGACCCAGTTTCGTACCGGAAACCGACAGACCAAAACCACTACTACAAATTATTTCAGGGAAGTAGGGAATAGGAGTCCATGGGTTACACGGATTTAAAGAAGATTACACGGATTTTTTTTGATAAAAAAAGGATT
>JAOZNE010000216.1:0-3628 GCA_029933955.1 Phycisphaerae bacterium | reverse complement strand
TCGTTTTCGCGTTCTTTCGCGTGTTTCGTAGTTTGCCGTTTTTGTTTTCGCTGTTTCTCGCATTTTGCGTGCAAAAACTTGGCGGGGAAATTATTATCTTGGCCTTGCGATGACGGAAAAAACGCCAACAAAACTCGACACGCCAGCGATGCGGCAGTACCACGCTATGAAGGAGCAGCATCCGGATTATATCCTGATGTTCCGCATGGGCGACTTCTACGAGATGTTCTACGACGACGCCAAGGTCTGCTCGCAGGTGCTGGGCCTGACCCTCACCAGCCGATCCAAAGGCCCGTCGGCTGTGCCGTTGGCGGGGATACCGTATCACGCGATGGACAACTATCTCGCTCGGCTGGTCAAGGCCGGCCATCGCGTCGCTATCGCCGAGCAGGTCGAAGACCCAAAGCAAACCAAAGGCGTCGTCAAGCGAGAAGTAGTTCGGCTGGTAACGCCTGGAACCCTCACCGACGAAGCTCTGCTGGACAATCGTCAGGGCAATTATCTCGCTGCGATTTTCTGCAAACCGCCCGCGGCTTCGGGCAAGGCCGCCGAGACGCTAGGCCTGGCGTGGGTCGAGCTTTCCAGTGGCTCGTTCAGCGCGATGTGCATCCCAGCCAATCATGTCATGGACGAACTTGTCCGCATAGGCCCAGCTGAGGTTTTGTACCCGCAGGGCAGCGGTTTCGACGAGCAGGCCTGGCGGGAAAATCTCCGCGCGACGCTGGACTCCGCCGGCACGAGCAGGCCACCCTGGGCATTCGACGCCCACGCAGCGGACGAAACGTTGACAAGCCAATTCAAAACCAAAACGCTGCAAGGGTTCGGCTTCGACGGGTGGGACGAGAGCGTCTCCGCAGCTGGGGCGATTATCGAATACTTGCGGGAAACGCAGAAGGACGCCCTGGGCCATATCCGACAACTGAAAAAAATCGACCGCTCGGACTACATGGCTATCGACGGCAACACGCTGCGATGCCTGGAAATCCACCGCACACTGCGGAGCAATCAACGCGCGGGGTCCCTGCTGAGCTGCCTGGACAAAACCCGCACCGGCATGGGAGCCAGGCTGTTGGAACGTTGGCTGACCTTCCCGCTGGTGAGCTACTCCGGCATCCTGGCCAGGCAGGAGGCGGTCGAGTTTTTCGTGCGAGAAGCCAACACCCTGTCAGCCGTTCGAGAGCACCTCGCCAGCTGCGCGCAAATCGACCGCATCAGCACGAACATCGCCATGGCCCGGGTGCGCCCTCGCGAACTTGTCGCCCTGGGCCAAACGCTAAAAGTCCTGCCGAAGCTCTCAGCCTTGCTGGGAGCGGAAACGACGGACGCCCCAGCCTTGGTCGCCCAGCTTCGCCCAGCCTTGCTAGGCCTGGACGAGCCCGGCGAGCTGATAGGTCTGGCTATCGACCCGGACTGCCCGAGCATAATCCGCGACGGCGGCGTGATGTCCACGGGCTACAACGAGGAACTCGACAGGCTGAGGTCTATCGGCGCCGATGGCAGAGCCTGGCTGGCGGAGTATCAGCAGCGACTTGCCCGGGAAACTTCCGTGCCGCTGAAGGTAGGCTTTAACCGGGTCTTCGGCTACTACATAGAGGTCAGCCACGCCAACGCCGAGAAGGTGCCGCCGAACTTCGTCCGCAAGCAAACCCTCAAAAACGCTGAGCGGTATATCACCGACGAACTCAAAATGTACGAGTCCGAAGTGCTCACCGCAGCCCAGCGAGCCAAGGATTTGGAGCTGCGTCTGTTCGAGGAACTCAGGCTGGAATTGTTGGCCCATCTCCCCGCCCTCCAGGCTGCCGGCCAGGCCATCGCTACGCTGGATGTGCTGTGCGGCATGGCGCAGATAGCGATAGAGCGGGGCTATATCAGGCCACAGATTACCCAGGAAAACACGCTCGATATCGTCGGCGGCAAACACCCCGTGCTGGCGGAGCAACTGCGGGAACAGTTCGTGCCAAACGATGTTAACATGCAGGCCGTCGGCGACAGGCTGCTGATAATCACAGGCCCGAACATGGCTGGCAAGAGCACCTACATCCGCCAGGTCGCCCTGCTGACGCTCCTGGCCCAGACCGGTTCGTTCATCCCCGCTGAAAGTGCGACGATAGGCTTGGTGGATCGTATTTTCACTCGCGTAGGGGCTGCTGACGAGCTGACGCGCGGGCTGAGTACGTTCATGCTGGAGATGGTCGAGACCGCTAACATTCTCAACAACGCCACGAGTCGGAGCCTGGTTATTCTCGACGAGGTAGGCCGCGGCACGAGCACCTGCGACGGGCTGTCCCTGGCCTGGGCTATCTGTGAGTACATCGCCCTGCAGGTCAAGTGTCGCACGCTCTTTGCCACGCACTATCACGAGCTGACCGAGCTGGAAAATTTGCTCGACGGTACGACGAATCTCAACGTGGCTGTGCGCGAGTGGGCCCAGGAAGTTATCTTCCTGCACAAGATCGTCAAAGGCGGCACGGATCAGAGCTACGGCGTTCATGTCGCGCGCCTGGCTGGGGTGCCCAAGGATGTTATCGACCGGGCCAAGGCTATCCTGCCACAGCTCCAGGCCCACCTGGCCGAGGGGCTGGACATGCCCGCCCTGGCCGAGCGAGCACGACACGCCGCGGCCCAGATGCAACTCTTCGCCGACCCGGCAACCCGAATAGCCAACGAAATAAAACACGCCGACCTGGACAACATGACGCCAATCGGAGCAATGGAACTACTGCGAAAACTCCAAGCTGAATTGTAATTAATCGACTGGTTGGTAACATGGGCGTCTCGCCCACATGTTTTCTGTTTTTGCCATGCGAAGTTGCATGACCTACCCGCTGGGAAAAGCTACGGAGGGTGGGTGGTTCCCGAGGAACAAGGGGGGAGCTTTCGCGAGGGGGGAGCTTTCGCGAGAATGACACAGAACAACAGAAAAAGCATGGCACTCGATTTTTTTTCGTCATTCAGAATTCGTCATTGATTCTAAATTCGAATTTCGTCATTCGTCATTTCCCTATTTGCCTATTCCCTGATTGCCTAATCACCCTCTTGCCAAGCTGTTGGATATTGGGTAGAATGCTCAGCCTGTCATCGAGTCGCTGAAATTTCGCGGCTTCGATGTCAAGCCGGAGTGGCGGAATTGGCAGACGCGCGGGATTCAAAATCCCGTTTGGGCAACCAAGTGTGGGTTCGAGTCCCACCCCCGGCAGTGGCGGGTACCGCGATCCTCTCGCAGAGAAGCTGAGGACGCAGAGATTTTTTGACGGGATAACAGGATTTACAGGATTTTTTCGCAGTCATCCCATAACAGGATGGCTTGACAGCTCCTGCGGAGCTGAAAAAATGCGGGTTGACATTCTGACGACCCAGCCGCAGCCCTGTATCTTTATTGGTTAAAATGTGACTAACAACCGAATTTCTGCCGCCTATGTACATCTTACTCAAACTAATTCTTTACTCAAACTGACCGATTTTCAGCAATCCAACCGCGGGGCTGTTGACTGGTTGATTAGTTAACCAATCAACCAGCTACTCAAACCAGTCGGTTTGAATTCTTTACTAATCAACCAGTCAACCATTCCACCACCTACTTCACTTCTATGTGGATGAGTTGGCGGTCCCAGGTGTCGTAGCCGTTGAC
>JAOZNE010000215.1:0-3630 GCA_029933955.1 Phycisphaerae bacterium | reverse complement strand
TGAGCTGTCAAGCCATCGTGTTGTGGGATGGCTGTGTTTTTTTTGTTTTTACTGATAACTGATAACTGACGGCTTAAAAAATTATGCCTACACCGGAAAATTCATTTGCGATGCGATACCAACGGCAGGAGCTGTTCGGGCCGCTGGGCTTGGCGGGCCAGGCCAGGTTGGCCGAGGCGAAGGTTCTCATCGTCGGAGCCGGTGGCTTGGGTTCCTGGCTGGGCGAACTGCTCGTCCGCGCGGGGGTAGGCCTGGTCAAACTCGTCGATGGGGATGTGGTGGACTGGACGAACCTCGCCCGCCAGGCTATGTACGAGGAACTCGACGCCGCCCAGGCCAGGCCCAAAGTTCAAGCTGCCAAAAACAGGCTGGCCAAAATCAACTCCGCCGTCGAAGTCCAAGCCATCGAAACCATGCTCACCCCCGCCAACATAGACGCCCAGGCCGGCGATGTCGATCTGATACTCGACGGCACGGACGACTGGACCTCGCGGTTCGTCATCAACGACTACGCGGTGAAAATGCACAAACCCTGGATTTTCGCCGGCGTCGTGGGAGCCCAAGGCCAGGTTCTGCCCTGCCTGCCAGGCCGAGGCGCCTGCCTGCGATGCGTCTTCGAAACCCCGCCAAGCCAGAAAACCGAGCAGGCGAACAAAGCATCCACCCGCGGCGTGCTAGGCCCCCCTGTCGCTACGATAGCGTCGCTCGAAGCCATCGAAGCGATAAAAATTCTCACGGGCCAAATCGAAGCCGTCAACACGCACCTGCTGAAACTCGACGCGTGGACGGGACAAATCCAAAAACTAAACACCAGCCAACCAACCCCCGACTGTCCATGCTGCCAGCTGGGAAAATTCGACTTCCTCCAGACCGAAAAAATGCAGCACAGTCGCCCCGGCTGTGAAGTTCGTCTAAAAAACATTGGAACGATATGACACGAAGCCTGATAGATCTTCACACGCACAGCACCGCCTCGGACGGCAGCTGCGCCCCCGCTGCGATTGTAGACGCCGCGGAAAGTTGCAGCCTGGCTGCGTTGGCTCTGACCGACCACGACACCACCGCGGGCCTGGCAGAGGCCGCGGCGCGAGCGGAACTCTACCCCCAGCTGCACTTCGTACCCGGCATTGAACTGTCCGCTATTTTCCAGGCTGGCACGCTGCACATACTCGGCCTCGGCATAGACCCCCACGCCAAGGCCCTTGTGAAACTGACCGCCCAACTCCGCCAAGCCCGCGAAGAACGCAACCCGAAAATCATCGCCAAGCTCCAGGCCCTGGGCCTGGCTATCGACATGGACGACGTCCTGGCCCGGCTGGTCGGGCATGGACAGGCCAAGGGACGCATCGTCAGCAGAGTGCATATCGCCGAAGCTATGCGTCGCAAGGGCCTGGTCCGCAGCACCAACGAAGCCTTCGAAAAATACCTTGCCAAAGACGCCAAGGCCTTCGTCGACAAGGAACAACTCGCACCAGCGGAGGCCTTCGGCGCGATCCGCGCCGGCGGCGGAGCAGTCGTGCTAGCCCATCCCGTGCAACTGCAAACCCAGAACTCCGCCCAGCTCGAGCGAATCGTCCGACAGTTCCAAGCCCTCGGACTCGACGGCATCGAATGCTACCACAGCGACCACACCCCACAATTCACGCGCGACTGCCTGTACCTGGCCCGCAAGCTGAACCTGCTAATCACCGGCGGGTCGGACTACCATGGCCGAGGCAAGCCAACCGTATCACTAGGCTGGCCTAGAACGCCACGAAGCATCATCCGAAAAGACTACGCGAAAAAATGGGCGATAGGCAAGTAGGCAATAGGAAATAGTCGCTAATTGCCCACTTGCCTATTGCCTATTTGCTGCAAAATGTATGTAATACGTAGCTATGAAAAATACTACAGCAAACGCGGACATATTGATTGTCGAGGACGAGGCCGCCCATGGCGAAGCTATCGCCGAGGGCCTGACCAGGCAGGGCCATAATTGCGTGCTAGCCCATGACGGAGCCGCCGCCCAGGCCCAGCTATCCGCCAAGGCGTTCGACATCGTCATAACGGACCTCATGCTCGGGCCTGGCATTGACGGGCTAGGCGTGCTGAAAATCGCCCTGGCCAAAACCCCCAACGCCAAGGTGATTCTCATCACCGCCCACTCGTCGATAGACACCTGCCGCCAGGCCCTGCAGAGCGGTGCGTTCGATTATATCGAAAAGCCTATCGACCTGGACGACCTGCGAGCTGTGGTAGGCCGGGCTGCGAAAATGACCGCGCAACGGCGGATAATATCCGACCTGAGGCACCGCCTGGACGAGAAGTTCGGCTTCGGCAATATCGTAGGCCATTCCGAACCAATGCTGAAAATTCTCGAAACCGTCCGCCGAGTCGCCAGCAGCGACATCCCCGTGCTTATCCTCGGGCCAAGCGGCACAGGCAAGGAACTCATCGCCAACGCTATCCACCAAAACTCCCCGCGGGCTGAAGGGAAATTCGTCGCTATAAACTGTGCGGGCCTAAGCGAGACACTGCTGGAGGACGAGCTGTTTGGCCATGTTAAGGGGGCCTACACCGGCGCCACGTCCGACAGGCCAGGCCGATTCGAACATGCCGACGGCGGGACGCTTTTCCTCGACGAGGTCGGCGACATGCCCCTTGCCATGCAGGCCAAGTTGCTGCGAGTGCTGGAAAATGGCGAGGTCGTCCGGGTGGGTTCCAACGAGCCTGTTCGCGTGAATATCCGCATACTTTCAGCCACCAACAGCGACCTGGCGGAAAAGGTCTCCCAAGGCCAATTCCGCCAAGACCTCTACTTCCGCATCAAAGGCGCGACGGTCGAACTGCCCGCCCTGGCTCGGCGGCGCGAAGACATCCCACTGCTGATAGACCATTTCATAAGCCAAATCAATGCCACGCGCGGCACGAAAATAAAGGGCATTACCGCTGAGGCCAGACGGTTGCTGATGAGTTACGATTGGCCTGGCAATGTGCGACAACTTCGCAGCGCACTGGAAAACATGGTAGCCATGGCCCAGGGCGAACGGCTGACGGTAGAAGACCTGCCAGCGGAAATATACGCCCCGCCAGGCCAGGCTTCCGCCGGCGACCTGCAAGAGCTAGCGGGCATAAGCCTGGAGCAGGCAGAGAAACAACTCATCAGCAACACGCTAAAGATGGTCTCGGGCAACCGCCAACAGGCAGCCAATATCCTGGGCATAGGCGAACGAACGCTCTACCGCAAAATCAAAGAATACGACCTGAACGAGTAGCTGGTGGATTGGTTTTTCCCAAGCTGCGGGTCATATCAATTGGCTGCGGTCATGGGACGCGTCTTGCTCCGGTCCACCACGCGAGCGGCCTGCGACTTCCGGGAGGCTTTGAGTTTGTCGAAAAGCCGTCTTAGGTCATGGCCACATTCTTCGTACAAACCATCCTTTATTTCCCACAGTTCTCTGAGTATGGGGTCAGTCATCGTCCTCTCCTCCCATCAATTCTTCCGGCGTACATATCTCCGGACAGATGTAACCGTGCTCGGCTTCCAAACTTGCCCTATTGCCTACCTGCCTATTCCCTACCTGCCTATTCCCTAAAATTCAATCAGTTGTCGATATTCTTTCAGCCTGGCGTCGATGTCCGCCCGGGTGA
>JAOZNE010000214.1:0-3638 GCA_029933955.1 Phycisphaerae bacterium | reverse complement strand
CAGCCAGGTTGCCATCGAAATATTTTTCGATTTTCCGCAGCAGGAAATCCACCTGCTTGTCGTTGGCCTCGTGAGCAGCCTGGACAACTCCCACCGTCGTTCCGCAGGCGTTGGCTGTATGGATGAGAGCCTGGACGTCCTTCGGAAAACACGAGCCGCCGTAGCCCAGGCCCGGAAACAGAAACGCCCGCCCGATCCGCGAGTCCGACCCCATGCCCTCGCGGATGTGTTTGATATCCGCTCCGACGGCTTGGGCCAACTGGGCCATCTCGTTCATAAAGCTGATGCGCGTAGCCAGCATCGAGTTGCATGCGTATTTGGTCAGTTCGGCGCTGACGGCGTCCATGAACAGCACGCGCCTGCCTTGTCGCATGAATGGGCCATAAAGATGTTCCATCACTCGCTTGGCCCGTGGGCTTTCCGTGCCGATGATGACGCGATTCGGCCTGAGGAAATCGTCCACAGCTGAGCCTTCCTTGAGGAACTCCGGATTGCTGACATAGTCGAACTCGACATCGGTCAGCTCGCGGATTTTTTTGCAGACTCGTTCGCTCGTACCGACCGGCACGGTGCTTTTGGTAACTATAACCGCGTAGTTCTGCAGACTTTTGCCGATTTGCTCCGCCACGGCGTCGACGTATGACATGTCAGCTGAGCCGTCCGGGCCACAGGGCGTGCCGACCGCGATGCCGATTACCTCAGCTGTCGCAATCGCACCGGGCAGGTCCGTCGTAAAGCTGATTCGACCAGCCTGGACGCTCTCCCCCAGCAGCTCGCCCAGGCCCGGTTCGTAAATCGGCACACCGCCAGCCCGGAGCGTCTCGACGCGGCCAGGGTTTGAGTCTACCATCGTAACGGTATTGCCCGTACTCGCATAGCACGCGCCCGCCACCAAGCCTACATATCCAGCACCAACTATAGTTATTCGCATGTTCTATCTTCCTCTTCTTCTTTATGTAGCCCAGCCGCCCTCGGCTGTGAAAATCTGGATAGAGTGCCAAAAAAACCACAGCCGAGGGCGGCTGTGCTACGCCTCTGCTCCCAGCGGCCTGGTCATCAGGTCGTCGCGTACAGCCTGTGGGTCTGCGCCTTCGAACAGCACCGCGAAGACGCCTTGCGTAATCGGCATTTCCACGCCAAATTTCGCAGCAAGCTCAGCCACGCTGCGAGTGGTCGCTACGCCTTCGACGACCGCGTCGACACCAGCCAGGGCCTCCGCTACGCTCTTGCCCTGGCCGATGGCCTGGCCAAAGCAGCGGTTGCGACCAACCGGCGATATGCACGTGGTTACCAGGTCGCCCAGGCCCGCCAGGCCCGCGAATGTCTCAGGCCTGGCCCCAGCTGCGACGCCCAGGCGGGTAATCTCAGCCAGGCCTCGCGTTACCAGGGTGGCCTTGGCGTTGTCTCCCGAGCCTAGGCCGTCCAACATGCCCGCCGCTATGGCGATGATGTTTTTCGTAGCCCCGGCCAGCTCGACACCCACGATGTCCCGGTTCGTATAGACGCGGAAATAGGGCCTGGTCACCAAGTCCTGAACCCTGCGGGATAACTCGTCCGACCGCGACGCCACCGCTACCGATGCGGGATGTCGCTGGGCTAGTTCCGGTGCTACCGACGGGCCGCTCAGTGCGCCCGCTGCGCATAGTTTGTCGCCCAGGACGTCAGCCAATATTTCCGTAGGCCTAAGCAGCGTGCCGTTTTCTACGCCCTTGGTAACGGAGCAAACCGACAGCCCAGCGGGGCAGTTGGGCGTCAGCCCTTGCCAGACGCTGCGGGTGTATTGCGTGGGCACGGCTGAAATAACCAGCGACGCTCCGTCCAGGGCCTTGGCTGGCTCGGCGGTGATGTCTATGTTGTCCGGCAACTTGCAGCCCGGCAGGAATCGCCTGTTTTCGCGATGGCGGAGAAGCTCCTGAGCCTGGGTCTCGAAGGCGGACCACAGCGTAACAGCCTGACCGTTTTCCGCGAGCATGACGGCGCAAATAGTTCCCATCCCGCCGTCACCGATAACCGTAATTCGTTCTGACATAGCCGTAGAGATTACTCGCATACCCCGCCGATGTCCAGTGGTTATTGAGCGTCGTATTACCAAGGCCTGCTAGGCCCCGAGCGTAGCGACGCGCTTGGCGTATCGGCCAATTTTTTTCTCGTCGACATCCACGCCAAGCCCGCCGCCCGGCAGCGCGCGGAGCCTGCCGCCATAGCCAAACTTCAAACTCCGCCGACTGGCCAGGATATCCCCCGCCAGCAGGAACCGCCCATAGTTGCCCTCGACGAACCTGGGCGTCGGCCCAAGCTGCAAGGCCCGGCGCTGAACAGCGGAAAGAATACTGCTCTCGCCGACCATACAGCCCAGCGTAAACGGCACGGCGTTTTCCGCTGCGATATTCATCAGCCTAAGCGTCCGCCCCAGCCCGCCGTTTTTGCTCAGCCTGATGTTCCACCAGATTTTCCGCTTGCCGCCCGCGTCTGGCCTGGCTCCGCCGAGCAGCGTCCGCGCATCGTCTTCGCTCAGGAGCGACTCGTCCGCTATCAACGGCAGGGGGCATTTCCCCGCCAGCTCGACCAACTCGGCGGCGGAACAATACACAGGCTGCTCAACGGCGCACACGCCGTAATGCCGCAGCTCTTCGACCCGTTGGGGCGTAGCCTGGGCGTCCCACCCGCCATTGATGTCCACCCGCAACGAACATCGCCCGGCTGCGATTGGCTTGCGGAGTTTTTTGTGGACGACGCGCAAATTTTCGCGGTCGATATCCTCGCTCAGGCCTAGCTTGAGTTTGAAATCGCTCAGCCCGTACAGACGCATCAGCCCCAGTCGCCTGGCGGTTTTGGCGGGCGACTTCGAACCCAGCACACCGGAGACCCGCGCCTCGATTCGCCGGGCCAGGTTGCCCGCGACGTTCAACAACTTCGGCATCGCTGCCAGTTCCAATCCGCAGGCTGCGGCATTGACGCAGCGCCCTTCGATACTCCCCGGCAGCTTGGCCAGGTCGTCGCGATACGTAGCCCAGAGTTTTTCGATGTCAGCTGGGACGGTTTCGAGCGTCTCGCCGGTAACGTATTTGCGAGGCAGCGTCTCGCCCCAGCCGACCGAGCCATCGTCGTATTCCAGCCGAAGCACGATAGCCTCAGCCAGGCTTCGGCCCGCTGCGGCATGTTCGAAACTTCGCATCGGAATAGCCATGCGAAATATATCCAGTTGTCTTGGCTTGGCAATCATCTCAACGACAGAATAACCGCCAGGCCGGTTTTTTACCACGCCGTTTTGCAATCCGCGGGCAGCTACAAATAAAAAAAACTACAAATTCACTACGAAAGAACGCAAAGAACGCTTAGAGGAATGGTTATGAGGTTTTTTTATTGGTCACTTTTTATTCAGGCGTTCCGTGGATTTTTTCAGGCCAGCCAAAAACACTATTGACGAACCAGCTATCAGAGGCTATCATCCCGGGCTTCCAGGAATTCGCGTTGTTGCGGACTAGGTCGATCCATATCATCCCCCACGTGGGGATACGGATTGAAGCAAAATGCCCCTATCGTCTAGAGGCCTAGGATATCAGGTTCTCATCCTGGAGACCGGGGTTCGAGTCCCCGTAGGGGTAGTCCCAGCGGGACAGGCATAGAAGGGTGCGGTT
>JAOZNE010000213.1:0-3639 GCA_029933955.1 Phycisphaerae bacterium | reverse complement strand
ATAATATCACGCCGGTCGATAGAGAGCAGCAGGCCATAGGTGTCGGCCTTGTTGGTGTAACTTTCCTCGCCGAGCGTCCCGTGTTTCAACTCGCCGCCGGGAGCGACCTGTTCGTACTGATCCTTTCCGATCAGCCGATAACTCGTAACGGTCTTGAAGTCCGAGACATTGCGAACCGCGCAGATATTCCGCCATGCCCGCTCGACGCTGTAAAAACCATCCAGCAAAAACTTGTTGGCGACATTAGAGAGAATGCCGCCCAGGTCGATGGTGCTCAGGCCCGCAGCCTGGAGATTCTGCCCGAAGGCAAAACGCATCACGCGCCGGCTGTCACGGAAGGTTCGGCCATCGTAGCCGTTGGCCCAGGCGGCTTCCAGCAGCAGTTCCTGCAGGCCTATACCGCCCCGGAAACGCTTGTCAGCTACGTCTACAGCCTGCTCGCCGAAAGACGCGATTACATCCTCGCCCCTGACGCCGCCGGTAAGTACGCAAGCTGCCTCGAGCACCTGTGGACTCATGGAATTGTCGGGCACATGGGCGGCAGGGGCCTTGGGACGGCTGGCCCGCAAGACCTCCAATTCGCATCGCGAGGAGTCCCAGCCTTCGAAAATCGCTTTGGCTGCAATCTCGCCATGCACCTCGCCACAGACCTTGCGGATGGCGTTGAGCCGTTCCTGCTCGGCTGCAGCATTGGCTCGCATTTCCCCTGCTACATCCGGGGCACCTTGCCCCTGGCTGGCGATATTGCCCCGTGCCTGCGCTTCGACCTTGGAGGGGGTTTCCTTGGCGTTGGTCTGGTCGGTCTTGTCCTGCGTGTCGGTCTTGTTGGTCATGACTTCATTCTCCTTATGGGCCGAGGCGGCGATGCTCGCTGAGCTTTCGCCGTCGGCTCCGAGGTCTACGAAACTGATTTCGCCCAGCGTCGCCTTGCGGACGACATTCACGGGCCCTTGATGTTCCCGGCCATTGACCAACACGGTCTGATTGGCTCGGACAAATTCGAACTGCTCAACAGCTGCTCCGATAGAGGCCTGCCACGGAAAACCGTTCTTTGCCGAGGCAACGATTTCCTTGGCCGCGAAAGTATCACGCGACACCACGCCGGCGGCGACAAGTCGGCCCTCGACGATTCGGATGCTGTCGGTGTGGCCAACGCCGCTGGTCATGTCGTGACCAAAGCGGATCGGACGGCTCTGAGATGGAATCGCCAGGCCGGCCAGGTCTACGATGACGGGCTGTCGCCACCCGCTCAGCCGCATTGGCCCGCCGGTGTAGGCGACCATGCTGAAGCGAGGCAGAGATTTTTCACCCCCATCCTCGCCAGCAGCGGCGGCATTGATTTCCATCTGGGCCGTCAACAGAAGTTGCTCAGGCGGCTTTGGCTTTTCGTTCGTCTTGTTTTTCTCGTTCATTGTTCTGTTCCTCTGAAGATTCCTGTGGTGTCGGTAATGCTTCCGATTGTGTGAGGCCCAATTCCTTCATCAAAGCCACTTCCTTGGCCCGCTGACGAAGCTCGACCTCCCAGTCCTTACCAGCCCGAGCGAACTCGTGCGCCAGTGTGGTGGTGTTATTAGCCAGACGCTTTTCCTGGGCGGTCGCTTCCTTGGCCGGGTCGACATGCTCGGTACCGTCCCAGAACCACTGGTGCGAGCCGTCGGCAAGATCGCCCAGCGAAAGAACCCGGGCAGCCTCGGCCAGCCAGGCGCCGAAGATGCGGTCGAGCACAACGGCCTCAATGTGAGACTGCTCGACGCGAATAGACTTGTAATAGGTCTGATGATCGAGTCGGCCCGAGGCGTAGTTGTAGCCGGAGGAATTGCAGGCGGCGATGTTGTAGGGCATGTTCAGGCAGCGAGCGATCTCGTTGAGAATCTCCCGCTTGAACATGTCGTATGTGGTCGCAGGCTGCTCGGCTTTTATCTGCGATGGCTCCCAACCCTCCGGCGTGAAGATAGCCATGTTCGGCTCAAACTCCATGGTCGTCATCGGCTCGACCTCAGCGGCATCTCCGCCGGCGGGAGCATTGGTCTTCATCACCACAGCCAGGTTCGCCGCAGACTCTGCTGCCAGAATAACCGCCGATGTGTACCGGCGAAGCTGCGCGAACAATGGCAAGGCCGGCAGGATATCGGGCAGGCCGCGATGTTGGCCAGGCCGATCGGTGCGGAAGCAGTGGATAACCGCCTCGGCATTGACACGGTCATATTCAGCCGTCAACGCAGCCATGCCACTGCCGGGGTGCCTGCGGAGAATGTGGTACTCGTGCGGATTGCCAAACGCGTCCAGGACGATCCCATCGACGGTCGTCTCCCGAGCCAGGAGCAAATCGGGCGTGGTAACCTGGTCGGCCTCGATGAGCCTGATGTCCATGTTCACAGCCGTATCGAGGTTCCCATTCGAGAAGAGTACCGCGAACGCTTCGCCGTCGGTCGCCCGGGCCATTCGCATGGTTCGCAGCTTGCCCGGCAAGTCCACCGCCTTGGCCCAGGCAGCGAAGTGGGCTTCGACCTGGCGGTTAATCTCCGCGTTGTCGGTGAGCATCTGAAGACGCGGGCCTGTGCCGATGCAGTCGTTGGCCAACGTCAGCACGATCCCGCGGGCGTAAGAATTGTTGGCCACCTCGTAGCGTGCCCGGCTGCGAAGTATTCGCCGGACATTTACCGAGCCGGCCTGGTCGGCGGAAAGATAATCCGCATTGGCCCAGTGGCGGCGGTTGTCGGGTGTGGTCTGAGCCGAGTCGAATTTCGCCCGCAGCATCATTGCGTGGCACGCGGTTTTTTCAGGTTGTCGTCGCCATGGCCAACGCATAATTACTATTAAAAACTCCCTGGCGGGACGATTTTTGCCCGCGTAAAAGCCTTGGCTGGATTCTTCGCAGCAGCAGCCTTGCCGGCGAGATATTTGTCCGCGTCGATCTGGTCTTTCAGCGAGTGCTGATCGACACTGCCGGCATCTCCGCTGGCACGCTTGGGCCCGGCGGCGTTGTCGCGAATCGTATTGTCCAAATTCTCTGCCATAATAGCGGGAGCCGGAATTGAACCGACCGCAGCAGGCGTATGAAACCTGCCAGCCCACCAGGGCTTTTCCCGCAGTGTGCCCCCGCGAGGGGGCCAACATTCTCGAGCACGCCAATAGAAAAAGGCCGCGTGGGTGTGTGGCCCCACACGGCCTAAAATATCTATCGCATCACGCCGGGGATCAGCCAACGCGTCGCTCGATTCAGTTGTCTGCAGGCAGTATGGGCCGGTGAACCACGCAGTTCAAGACTAATCCCGCCAGCAAAAGAGAGTTGTTACGCATGTAGACTTACAGGCAAATTTTGGTGCGAAATTGCTCCAAAACACGGTCGGTGATAAAGGAATTGATACTGGCAATTCGCTCCGCGATAGCCATTGCCCGCTCGGCGGGGAGATGTTTTGTTTTTCACCAACAATCAAGACCTTGCATGCTTCTGCAAGCAGAAGCATGGCACCGGGCATAGACCATGGCTATAAAAATGGCGACGGACGCCTCGTGGACGCCCGCCGCCGGACAGAAAGGATGAAAATTGTGAAACATGCAAAACAACTTACGATGAAAACTTTTACAAAAAGCTATCTCGCAGAGCCGCTGAGTCCGCAGAGAAAAGATTTTAATTTA
>JAOZNE010000212.1:0-3639 GCA_029933955.1 Phycisphaerae bacterium | reverse complement strand
AAGTCAGAAGATAAACATTACGACCCGACATTCACGCCTCTTGTAAAAAGTTGTCCGTAAAAACAAATTGCACCATGAAGGACATGAAGGGCTTGAAGATTTTTTATAAACAAAAAAAACTTCTTCATGCTCTTCATTTTCTTCATGGTGAATTATGTGTCTTTTGCAGCGGCTTTTTCCAGTATTTCTCGCAGGGCTGGGGTTACCAGCTTGCTTATGGTTTCGACGACCGAGTCGAGGGTAACTTCCACCGTGCCTTCGTTCTCGACGGAATACTCAAAGCCAACCTGCCGCAGCTTGCCCCGCAGGTCCAGCGACGGGCGAAGCTCTGCCACAGCGTCCTTGCCCAGTTCGCTCAGCGCCCAATCCCGCAGGCTGTCGCGAATGTCGCCCGGCACATTTATGTTGATATGCAGCTTGCGTTCCAGATTCGCCTTGGCATAGAGCAGGACTATTTCGTGCAGGGTTTTGCCCAGGAAGTCCAGGTCGCTCAGCGTAGTTTTGGCGCCAGCGGCGATGACGGCGTTGAGCGAGTCACTAAGCGTCTGGCGGAGCTGGGCGACGGTGTCCCGGGCAGCGAGTTGCAGCTCGGTTTGGCTGCGGGCGATGATGCTCGCCCCCTGGGCCTGGGCGTCGGCGATTATCTGCTTAGCCTGGGCCTGGGCGTCGGCGATTATCTGCTGGCCCTGGGCGTCGGCATCGGCCCGAAGCTTCTCCGCCACAGCCTGGCCTGCCTGGACGCCATCCTGCTGAAGCTTGGCTACGAATGTTTCAATGGTATCGACCATGGTCTCAACTCCCAATCAATAATGATGTTACATCGCTATTCTCTATACTGTCGGATTATTTGACGCATTTCTTTAACTTCATTGCTCGCCCGACCAGCGTTGCTATCTGGGCCAGGGAGAAAGCCGAGCAGTCGAAGGTCAGGCTGAACTCTGGTTTGTACGGGAATTTCCGCTCGTATATTTTCCGCAGATACTCGCGTTGTTCGGTTTCTTCGCGGACGCGAAGCTTGGCTTGGGTTTCGGTCAGGCCCTCGCGAAAGGCGACCTGTTTGACACGCCAAGCCTGGGGAGCTACCAGCCGAACGCTCAGGCCATTGGGCAGGTCGGCTGTGGCAAAGGCAGAGCCTTGGCCCACGAGAATCGCATGTCCGTCAATGGCTAACTCGCGGATGATTTTGGTCATGCGGTTGCGGATTTCCATGCCGCTGGGGATGCGACCGCCCTGGCCTGACACGCTGCGAAAGAAGTTTTTCAGCAGTCCCGGCTTGGCCTTTCGTTCGCGGTCGATTATCTCCTTGGCCAGGCCCGTGTCGCTGGCGAGATTGTCCAGAATCTCCTTGTGATAGATGTGCCAACTCTTGCCCTCCTCAGCATAATCGTTCAGCAAATCCAGCAACAGCAACCCCAGCGAAAACCCGCCACAGCCAAACTGACGCGAGATAGCGACGAAAGGCCCAGCGTCAGAAAGGTCTTCTTCACACGCCGCTACCATGCTCATCTGTTGTGACAAAGATTCCTTGGCCATGTTTTACCTTTTTAAAGTTGTCAGTAATCAGTTGTCAGTAATCAGTAAAAACAAGAACCACGGATAAACACGGATAGACACAGATATTTAAAACGGCGAAAAACACGAAAGAAAAAACAAAAAACTCCATGGTAAACTTTGTTTTTTACAATAATTCGTGTTTATTAGTGTTTATTCGTGGTTCGCTGTTTTTTCACCCTGGCTTGCCTTGCCGAAGATCATTCGTCCAGCGGAAGTTTGCAGGACGCTGGTTATTGTAATTGAAACATCCTGGCCGATAAAGCTCTTGCCCTGGTCGACCACGACCATCGTGCCGTCGTCAAGATATCCCACGCCCTGACCTGGCTCTTCGCCGGCTTTTAACACCTTAAGCCGCATCGTCTCGCCCGGCAGTGCGACGGGCTTGAGCGCGTTGGCAAGGTCGTTTATGTTGATTACCTCGATGCCGCGGAGATGGGCGACCTTGTTGAGATTGTAATCGTTGGTAACTATCCTGCCGCTCAAATGCTCCGCCAGGGCGACGAGCTTGGCGTCCACATCCGCGGCGTTTTCCACAGTTGGAACGTGAACTTCGAGGATATTTATCTCAGCTTTGTCCGTTTTTTGCAGCGACTGAAGCACATCCAGCCCGCGCCGGCCTCGGTTGCGTTTGAGCTTGTCAGCCGAGTCCGCAATCGTCTGAAGCTCCGCCAGAACGAAACGCGGAACGACCAGTTCGCTCTGGAAAATAGCGGTCTCCACGATATCCGATATTCGCCCGTCGATGATAGCTGAGGTGTCCAGCAGCAGAGGCTGATTGCCCTTGGCCTGCTTGGCAAACTCCACATAGGGGATGATGAACCGGAACTCGTCCTTAGTCTGCATGACGATAGTTACGCAGAGGAATATAGCCATGGCTCCCAGCAACCATTTTATCAGCCCGACCACGGGATCGCCAGCCAGGGAGGGGAAGACCTGCATCACCATGTCGAAAATAAGCGTGATGACATAGGCGATAACAAGCCCAGCGACCAGCCCGAAAAACAGCCCGCCCAAAACATTAAGCCGCTTGCGACGCCAGAACATGTCCACCAGTATCACGCCAACGCACGCCAACACCGGCAGCAGGATAAACATCGTCACATAGGTAATATGCGAATCGAGAGCACCGTCCTGCTGCTCGCCGTGGAGAGCGTAGACAGCTGGGTTGAACGCGAAGGAGACCGTTACGGCCAGGACGACAACCAGAAAAATCGCACGGATAATATGTAACATATCAGCCTACCTATATACGAATGGACGGTCGAAATACAATTACGCTTCCATTTTCAGCACAGCCACATTAACCTACGCATGACAGAAATATAACACCCGCCGCCAACGATTGCCAGCGCATAAATGTCGGTTGACTGGTTAATTGGTTGATTAGTTGGCTGGTGGGTGCCGTGGTTGCGGTGTTTGCAACCACGGCACCCGGGCTGAAATTTTATTGAAAAAGCGTGAACGGTTACAATTTTGAAGGGAGTCATTATGAAAACCTCAACCTGTTCTGCTGCAACATCGGCTGCTATGCTTCTGCTGGCTTGTATCGTCCTGACCAGCCTCGCCCCCCCTGCCCTTGCCACCCCCCCTGCCGAGCTGTCCGCTACTTGGTACGGGCCTATGGTTGCCCAGGGGCATGCCCAGCAGAAACCCCCGCCATTGGTCGTGGTACTGGCTTCGAAAAACTTCCCCGCCAGGGCAAACGACTTCTGGGTTTCGACGCCTTGGAAGTTGAACTTCGCTACGCTCGTACTGCAGTGCAAAACCGACGCCTGGAAATCCGTCGGCGTGGCACAGATAGAGCAGCAACTCACCCGCAAGCCCGCCAACGTACCCGCCGAGGTCAACAAGCTCGTGCTGGTGTGCGACCAGGCGTCAGCCTCGCTTGCGATGCGATTCATGGATGGCCACCCCGACAGGCTGGCTGGGATCGTGCTGATATCCGTCGTGCCGCTGGAACTTACACGCAACGGCCTGGGACTCTGGTCGCCCAGGGAGGCTTGCTGGGCGGTACCGATATGGGCCGTCGTTGGGACCAACCCCGCCGACGCAGCCAAGGCGTTGCAAATGTGGCGAAAGTTGGCC
>JAOZNE010000211.1:0-3651 GCA_029933955.1 Phycisphaerae bacterium | reverse complement strand
CAGTCAACCAGTCAACAACCCCGCGGTTGGATTGCTGAAAATCGGTCAGTTTGAGTTTATTAGTGTTCATTCGTGGTTCCTTTCTGTGAACGGTTACGAAGTATTTAATCTCTCCTACAAACTTGGGACGTTAATAATACTTTTTCGTGGCAAATCCGATACTTGTCCGCCGATGTAATTCCGTAGCCTCTCCCGCGACTCGCTTCGTGCGAAGCAGTCGTCAAATTCAGCCAGAAAAGTGTTCAGTTCTCTGCCCATATTTTTGATTCGCTTGACATCCATGCCGACACTCCTTATATTTGGCGTTCCTATAAAGAGTTATCGAAACAAACACCCCAATAACTTGAGCTTACTTCGCGCTATAGTGTTAGTAGTGTCCATCCGTGGTTCGCTGTTTTTGCTGTTACTGATAACTGACAACTGATAACTTTCCTCTCCAAGGTAAAACCATGGCTAAAGAATCTTTATTGGATCGTATCACTTCGCCGCATCAGTTGCGTCGGCTTAGCATGGACGAGCTTGCTGCCCTGGCGGAGGAACTTCGTCAGCGGATAATCTCGGTTGTCTCAGCCAACGGAGGCCATCTCGCCAGCAACCTCGGCATGGCGGAGCTGACCATCGCGATGCACTACGTGTTTGACTTCGCACAAGACCATCTGCTGTGGGACGTAGGCCATCAGTGCTACGCGCATAAGCTGCTGACAGGCAGGGGCGGGCGGTTCGACTCGCTACGACAAAAAGACGGGCTGAGCGGTTTTCCAAGTCCAGCGGAAAGTCCATACGATCTCTTCGCAACAGGACACGCCGGCACCGCTATCTCCACCGCGGCAGGCCTGGCCTGGGCAGACCAGCAGGCTGGACGCGACAACGTAAAAACTGTCGCACTCGTCGGCGACGCCAGCATCGTCAATGGCCTGTCGCTCGAAGGCCTGAACAACGCAGCTATGCTCAAGCGACAATTCCTCGTCATCCTGAACGACAACTCCATGGCTATTGATCGCACGCACGGCGCCCTGGCCAACACGCTGGACAATGTCCGCATGACGCACACCTACAGCGACCTAAAAAAGTCCACCGAACGCATGCTCCAAAGGCTGCCGTTGGGCACGGAAATATCCCAGACGCTTCGGCATGTCCGTGGCGTACTGCGGTCAAGCATTCATGGCGCGCGGGTTTTCGAGACGCTGGGGTTCAACTACTTCGGCCCGACAGATGGCCACGACATCCCGTCGCTTATCCGCGTGCTGCGACACCTGGCTGAGATGAATCAGCCTACCGTGTTGCACGTCCACACGGAAAAAGGCAGAGGCTGCGATTACGCGGTGGAAGACCCCTGCCGATTCCACAGCCCAAGTGCCTACACCGTCCGCGACGGTCAGGCGGTCTTTGCCGCACCGACCAGACCAAGCTGGACCAACACCTTCGCTGACGCTCTTATCGACCGGGCCAGGCAGGACGACCGCGTCGTAGCTATCACCGCTGCGATGCCCGACGGCACGGGCCTGGCCAGGTTCCGCGACGCCTTTCCCGACCGCACCATCGACGTGGGCATAAGCGAATCTCACGCCGTAGCCCTGGCTGCGGGATTGGCCAAAGCGGGCCTGCGACCGGTCGTAGCTATCTACTCGACCTTCATGCAGCGGGCGTTTGATCAGGTTTTCCACGAGGTCGCCCTGCAGAAATTGCCCGTGGTTTTTTGCATGGACCGCGCCGGGCTGGTCGGCTCGGACGGAGCGGTCCATCATGGCTTTGTCGATATCGCGATGATGCGTTCGCTGCCGGGCATGGTAGCCCTGGCCCCAGCTGACGCTGCTGAGATGTCCGCTGGGCTGGGCTGGGCGCTGGGCCAGGGTGGGCCTGTCGCTATTCGATATCCGCGCGAGGAGGTGCCCGCAGACCTGCCGGGCGAATGTCCGCCATTCGAACTCGGCAGGGCGAGGGTTTTGCGACAGGGCACCGACGCGACCTTGCTAGCCTATGGCTCGATGGTCGCCCCCGCTTTGCAAGCAGCGGAGGCGTTGGCCAAGTCCGGCGTGGATGCCTCGGTGGTAAACGCTCGCTTCGCCAAGCCTTTGGACGTAGCGACGATAGCCAGGCTGTTGCAAACGCCCGGGCCTGTGGTCGTCATCGAAGACCATTCGAAGATCGGCGGGCTTGGTTCAGCGGTGTTGGAGCTGGCTGCGGAGCGAGGTGGGGCCAACGCCGCAGCTGTGCATCTGCTGGGCATACCCGACCGCTTCGTGCAGTTCGCGTCTCGCCAGCAACAGCTAAAAGAAGTAGGCCTGGACCTGGACAGTATAGTAGAGAGGGTGAAATCCGCTCTGATGCAGAAATCAGAAGTCAGAATAAATTTCACAGCCATCCCATAAGTGGTAAGAATTCGATTGTTAAGGGCATTTTAGCCAATAAACACGCGGGTTGCCAGCGGGAATCTCAAAAGGTCTGTCCACATTTTTTCCACTATACTCATCCAAGCCTGTAAGACGAGTACATTCGATTCAGTCATCTCAATTGTGAAGGCTTACTTTTCTATCGCTCCGTCTTCAAAAACTTCTCAAATCCCGGCAAATACGCCCGCTGCGGCGAGACTATCGTCCGCGGGCTGCCGCGTGCTGTCCCACAACGCGATATCGCATATTATCCTTGGCTCGCCACCCAAAAAACTCCACGCTGGTCGAGGTCGTACAAATGGCCGAAGTCAATATAAGCCTTGTCAAACAAGGCTGTTTCGCCATCCTTCAAGTTCGCGCAGAGTTCCCTGGCTTCAGTCGAGTCGTGTGTGTTGGCAGCCTTGACGATGGCAAAACTGGGCAGGAAAGTCTGAAGATTTAATTGCATGTGACACTTGGCTGCAGTCTTGCGACGGCGATGTTTTGCCCAGTCGATACAGTTGGCTACCAGTTTAATCGTGGTCGAATCTATCGCGTATATCGCTCGTTTGAATCGCCGTGGCAGGCCGGAGTATTTGTGGCCCAGTCCAAACTTCGGACAACGGTTGTGAATATGTTCCAACATTTTCCAGAACAGCTCCTCTGCCATATCAGCATTGCGAACTTTATTCGCATGCGACAATCCGTTGCGGCTGGGCGGCAAGGCCCGCCTGATGGTGGCCAGAGAACCGGCGTGATTCCGCATCGTGTCAGCCATATCGTTGAGCGAGAGCGAGTGAGCCAGCTGCGCCCACCGCATAGCTACGACATGCGACCAGGGCGTGAAGTCGCGAGCCTTTTTGTCCACACCATGCTTGCGAGCCAGCCGCGGGACGAGATTGCGAGGAATTAGGTTGCAGATTTGATGGAAGACGGTATTCTTTGAGGCAGCGGATTACATGGGTTGCTCCTGTCTGTCAGATGCAAACAGAGTAACTCACAGCCCGCTACTTTGCAAAATTCAGCCCTCCCGCCGATCGGCTATGGGATAGCTGTGAAGAAATTACAAATTTTCGCGGGCATAAGTAGGCACAAGTACAATACATCACGGACCGCTTGAATAGTAGGCCCAGGAAATCCCTGGGCTTTTTAACACCCAATGAAGTATTTTAAGCACGCTGGATTACCTTTGTAAGCCTTAAGTAATTTATTCAAACCGACCGGTTCGAGTAGCTAGTTGATTGGTTAACTAGTTGATTAGTAAAGAATTACACAAATCTTT
>JAOZNE010000210.1:0-3686 GCA_029933955.1 Phycisphaerae bacterium | reverse complement strand
CGCTGGAAGATTTTTTCGTGCAAATAACCTACGAACAATCCATGAAACAAACCGGTTGACTGGCGGACTGGAAACCAGACACATGAAGACTTTATCTTTGGCGAGGAAGGAATTGGCGGGGTATTTTTTCAGCCCGTTGGCTTATGTTGTCGGCGCGTTGTTCCTTTGTGCCTGCGCGCTGAAGTTCGCTCCGCCACCGGCTCTGTGGACGGGCAGTCGGGACTTTTTCATACTCGTGCCTGGCAGGTCTGCCTCGCTACGACCGCTGTTCGAGATGATGGCCCGGGCTATGATCGTGGTCGGACCCTTGCTGACGATGAGGCTACTCAGCGACGAGTTCCGCAGCGGGACTATCGAGACGCTGCTGACTGCACCGATAACCGACACGCAGGTCGTGCTGGGCAAGTTCCTGGGCGTGCTGGGATTCTACCTCGCCCTGCTGGGGGGCACGGGGGTGTTCCTGGCACTGATGTGCGTGTTTGCCCAGATCGACCCGGGCGTGATGGCGATGGGGTACCTGGGCATGGTCTTGCTGGGCGCGGCGTTCCTGGCGGTGGGCCTGTTCGCCTCGACACTCAGCCGATACCAACTCCTGGCCGCGATGGTCGCTATCGTCCTGCTTAGCCTGGTTGGCCTGGGAGCTGGGCTGTTGGCGAGGCACACGCCAGAGCCTTTGAACCACATCATAGCGAACTTCGACGCGATGAGATTCCTAAGCCGATTCGCGCGAGGCCAGTTCGACACCCGCGGCCTGGTCTACTTCCTCAGCATCGCCGGCTGGTTCCTGTTTCTTAGCGTCAAAACGTTGGAGTCCAGACGATGGCGATAATTCCAGACAACAATCCAAACCCCATAGCCGGCAGAGACCCAGCCAAGCTGTTCGCCCGGCGGTATCGAGCTCCCGCCGGTGCGGCGTCGATGATTTTTTGCAGTCTGGCTGCCGCTGGGCTGATTGTCCGAATGTTGCTTGCTGGTCTGGCGACTGCTTCCGCTGGAGCTATGACGTTGCAGCTGACATGGGTCGCTATTTTCGTCGGGATGGCGACACTAGGCTCGCTGGTTATCGCGGGGCGTCGGCAGGCGTTTTGGATAACGCTGACGTTTTGGCTCGCCATTGCAGGCTGTGGTCTCGTGTGGGCGTTCGACTGGCTTATCCGCGGGGCCTTGCCGACCTGGCTTGGCGAGCCTGGGTGGGTCTGGGCGATAGCAACTCTGGGCCTGATCCTGGCAGGGGGCGTGGTGGTAACGCTTGAGGTACTAGCCACCGCTGAAAAATCCCGCAACCGCTACGGCGCGATGGTCGGCGTTTCTGTCGCCCTGTCCGTTGTGGTCGCCCTGTCCGTCAACATGCTCGCCCAGTCCAAGCCATACTCTCGCAACTTCGAAACGCTAGGCCGCTTCGGCCTGAGTCAACGAACCCGACGTATTATTGAGAAAGTCGATCAGCCCATCAGACTCTCCGCTATTTACGCCGCGGCAAAGAGCCAGGCCAACACCGAACTTGCCCGCAAAAAACGGGCTCAAACGCAAGGCTACCTCCGTCGAGTTACCGAACTTTTCGAGGAAATGTCCCAAGCGAACCCGAAGATAATCACAGCTGACGCCTCGGGCGACCAGGCCCGGGCCAAGTTGATAGCCAGGCTGAGGCACCAGCTCCTGGCCCCGACGCGCGAGCAGGAGTTGTTGGTGAAAAAAATCCAGGCGAGCTTCCCAAACCTGCAGAAACAACTTGACGCTGCCCGGGCCCAGTGGACAAAAATTCCACCCCGGTCATACCTGGAACTCTGGAACACAGGCCAGGCTGTGCGGGACGCGATAGACCAAGCTGCTGCCAAGCTCAAGTCAGCCTGTCGAAAAGTCGCCCAGGTTCAAGAGTCCGACCTGCTGCCGGACTATCCCAAGTTGCTGGACGGGCTGATAGCCCAGCTGAAAAACACCCGCAAGTCGCTCGACGCTCGCAACAAAATGATAACCCGCCTGGCAGAGCTGCCGGAGAAAATCCACGCCAACGCGCCAAAACTTACCGCTGCGATGGAGCGGTCCAGCCAGGCTATCGCAACGGTGCAGAAAATCCTCGACCAGCCCGCTACAGCCACCAAGCCAAGCGGGCCTACCGATACGCTCAAAAAACTTGGCAAGGCACTTAGCCAGGCTTCGCGCGATGTCCGCACCGCTGCGGAGCTGTTGGAAAATATCGCGGGCCAGGACAAGGGAGATGTGCAACTGATTTCGCGCTGCCAGGCCTGGTCGGTGGAAGTGCCAAGCAGGTTTGGCCAGGTCCGCACGACCCGCAGCAAGCTGCTCCTTGCCTTTGCCCAACAGCTCGAATCGCTGCGGTCGCAGACCGGCCTGCAAATAACCGACGCCAACGCCGAGGCCCAGAACCGGTTCTTGCAGGAGATGCGAAAGGTTAGCGTTCAGCTCGGGCGAGTGATGAAAAATAATCGACGCGCTGTGAACAAGGGCATGGGGCAGCTGCGGACGGTGGACAAATTTTCCAAGCCATTGCTAAGACAGGCCCGGGCCAAGGGCGGCCTGTTTGGCGATATTCTCAACCTGACCAGTCCGCTGGTTAGCCTTGCCGCCAAGCTGACGCCTCCGAGCAAGTCGCTCCTGCCAAAGGGGCTGAGCGATGAAAATATTATCGTCATCGAAGCTGGGCCTAAGGTTCAGGTCGTCGCCTTCAGCGAGGTTTGGCCCAGCGAAATGAAGGCGGACTTCTTCCTGCCCGACGGCACCGAGCCAAGGCGATACTTCAACGGCGACGCGGTGCTAGGCTCGCGGATTCTGTCGTTGGTGCGCGAAAAGCCGTTCGCAAAGGTGCTGATAACATATTATAAGCCTGCCCCGGCGCCAGGCCATCGGAGCCAGGTCGGGCCTATCCCGCCGGGACAATTGAACGTGCTCCGCCAAAGGCTTCGAGCTGCGAATTTCCAGGTCGATGACTGGAACCTTACAGGCCCGCCGCCGAGCGATGAGTCCGGCGACTTGCCCGTCGTTTTGTTGGTGCTTCCCCCAGCTGGGCCGTCGAGCCTGGTTGTCGCCCAGGCCAAGGGCAGGTTCGGGCCTGAGCAGATAAGCAAGGTCTCTCAAGCTATCGACGCCGGAGCCTCAGCGGTGTTTTTGACCAAGGCTCTCATGCCCCATCGCAGTTTGCTAGGCCGACTTGCACCGAGCTATCCCTACGACGAATATCTCCGCAAAAACTGGGGCATCGACGTCCACGTTGGAGCGATGCTAATCCAAGGCCTGCCCAGCGATCAGCCCGGCAAATACCTCCTGGACATCAGCAAACTAGCCTACCTGCCGTTGAACGATTTCACGGACAATCCCATCGGCAGGCCCTTGCAAGGCCGACGATTGGCCTGGCTTGGTGCCTGCCCGATAACCGTCGCAAAACCCACCCCCGCGGGGGTAAAAATTCAGCCCATCCTGGCCGTGCCGGCGACCATGACGAATATCTGGGCCTCGGCGGATTTAGAAGCCCTCGCAGCTGAGGTGCACCTGGCGGGGGGGAACCTCATCAGCCCACACTATGACAAGGGCGACATGAAAGTGCCCCTGACTCTGGCCCTGGCGGCGACCAGACCGGGCGACAAAACTCGTAGCGTCGCCCCAGCCAGGCTCGTCGTGATGGGCGTCGGCGGCGGGCTTGTGGACTGGTATCTCACGTCGCCCGTGCGGTC
>JAOZNE010000030.1:0-13887 GCA_029933955.1 Phycisphaerae bacterium | reverse complement strand
TCCACGACTGTTGATGCTACCGCATCGGCCTGGCCAAAACAACCTCGTAAAATGGTCGCGGGCTTGGTATCATCAGGCTTTGGAAAGGTATCGAAAATGGAATGCAAGAAACAAGTCAACATCGATCGATGCACCTGCACATACGACTGCCCCACCAAGGGTACATGCTGCGATTGTCTGCACAAACACCTGGGCGCCAAGCAGTTGCCAGGCTGTTGTTTCCCGCCCGAAGCTGAGAAAACCTACGACCGCAGCTTCGAAAACTTCGCCAAAGCATGGAAACTGTAGGGCAAGTTCTCGCTGAGAGTCCACGGATTTCACGGATTAAAAGCAGATTACACGGATTTTTCTTTTGATAAAAAATCCGTGTAATCCGTGGACTCCCTACTTCCCTACTTGCCTACTTGCCTACCTGCCTGCTCGAGTTTTTCGATAAGTTTTTGCGCCGTCAGGTCGCTGTACATCGGTGGCAGATGCGCACCGGCTGGCGGGAAGATAAGCGTCAGGGGAATCTTCACGCCATAGCCATTTTCGTGCATCCACTTCGCGCCAGGCGTGCTGCCTTGGCTGACGTCGGCTTTGACATAGTACACGTCCAGCTCGTCGATGGCCTGGGCGAGGGCAGGGTCGCTGAAAACGGTCGCCTCTTGCTGGAGACATTTTACGCACCAGGTCGCGGTGAACTTCACCAACACAACTCTGCCCGACTCGCGTACCCGCTGGATTCTCGCCCAGTCGAACTTCTCGCCGTGGAGCATAGGCTCGCCCGGCGGGGTTAGCATCCACCAACCTGACCCTGCCGCCATGGCCAGGGCCAGGCCTCGGACGAGCAATTTTTTACGCAACGGTGTGTCGTATCTCAGCCAACCCGCCCACATCCAAAGGCACATCACGAGTATCACCGCCCAGGCGAGAATCCAAAACGGATAGCCAGGCCCATCGCCGCGGAGAGTGCTGATTAGCCAGACCGCCACCAGCAGCAGCACGAAGCCTGTGGACTGCTTGAAAATTTCCATCCATTGGCCTGGCTTGGGGAGCCTGTCCACCAGTGAGGGACACGCAGCCAACATGGCGTGGGGGGCGCTCATGCCCAGGCCTATGGCGAGAATTACCAACGTCCCCGCCAGCAACGGCGCGATCTGGGCGTAGGTTAACGCCGCAGCCAGAAAAGCGAAGCTGCACGGCGTGGCAAGGACGGCGAGCATCAGGCCCATGCCGAGGGATTTCACATGAGGCCCGCGACGCGATTGGCCTTGCCCCATCGCCATGACGCTGCTGGGCACGATGACATTAAAAACGCCGAACAAGTTCGCAGCCAGGGCGACGACGATCATAGCCAGGGTAATGATGACTGCTGGGGATTGGAAGCCCTCGTTGAGGTCGAACCCCCTGCCAACGGTCAGCTTTAAGCCGACGTTTAGCCCGGCGATACCCAGGAAAAACAGCATCATCCCACCGACGAAAGCCAAGCCAACCGTAACGAACCGCCTGCGCGACTCGCCCGCCAACTGCACGATGCTGAGAACGCGAATGGGAATTACCGGCAGCACGCAGGGCATGATGTTCAGCGCAAGGCCTGCCAGCAAAGCTACGCCGATGGCTGTCCAGAACCCAAGTCTCGACTCGGGAGCCAGGCTCGCAACGCCCGAAGCCTGGCTGGCTGCGCTGTTATCGTCGCTGGTGTCTTTGCGAATTTGCTCGACGGTCTTGGCCTGGGACAAACCCGCTGCGACAGGCCCAGCCCAGGCGGGGTTGGCCCTGGTCTGGCTGCCTACTCGCACCGTCAGCTCGGCGGTGATGGGCTGACCGTAGGCTGGCTGAAGATCGACGCAGGTTTCCTTGCACAGCTGGCCCGTTGGCGTGAGGGTAATCGTAAAGGCCTGGCCTGGGGCAGCGGAGGGGGAAACTTTTAGCGACGCGTAGATGACAACGCTATCGGTGTAAACATTCATGTTCGCCATGCCCGTGCCGATGTCGGTAGGTTTGACGTGCGTGGCAGGCCAGAGTATCCGCTCGACGACAGCCCCCGCAGCGGACCGGGCCTGGCTACCCTCGGCTGGGGCGATTTTGATTTCCATCGCGGCGCCCTTGGCTGGGCCCGCGGGGAACGGGCCATAGTATACCCAGCCTGGGGCGATTTTGCCCATCAGAGCAACGTGAAATTTCTGCCCCGGCTCGACGACCAAAAACTCCGCCCTGGCCTTGGCGGAAAATCGAGCAACCTCTTTCCTGGCCCCGTCTGCACTGGCCAAGCCAAACGGATTCATCTGCCCCCACGCCAGGCCCGCAGCAAGGAAAATCGTACCACACAACGCCACGCCAAAAATCCCACGTCTCATATCTCAGCCTTTCTTTATTCACAACCGTTCACGGTTACACAAAAATTCACCATGAAGCACATGAAGAGCATGAAGTTTTTTTGTATCCGTTCACACTGTTTTCTTCAGCCCGAAGGGCTGGCATATCTTAGCCCTTCAGGCCGGCCCGGTGCCCGATTCGCCCAAGCTACAAATCAGTATACGGGCGGAATTGTCGATAACAACTTTCGAAACCGGTTTTTTCCCAAGCCAATTTGCGATACACTATTTGACGAGCGTTTTCGGGATGGAACGAATGGAAAAATCTCGCATGACAAAATCGATACCAGCCCCAGCTGTCCGCAGGCTGACGCTTTACCTGCAGCATTTGGAGGAACTCCTCGCCCGGGGAGCGGGGCGAATATCCAGCAGAGAGCTGGCTGAGAGCTTGCAACTGACCGGTGCCCAGGTTCGCCGAGACCTGGCCTACTTTGGACAGTTTGGCCGACGGGGCGTGGGATACGAAGCAGCCTCCCTGGCGGGGAATCTTCGCGAGATACTCGGCGCGGACAAAACCCAGAGCATCATTCTCGTGGGGGCTGGCGACCTGGGCCGAGCGTTGGCAAGGTATCGAGGCTTCCCTCAGCGCGGGTTCAAACTGGTAGCTGCGTTTGACGTCTCGCCGAAAAAGATCGGCAAAAAAATAGGCTCGCTGACGATACAACACATCCGCGAAATGCCCGCGATAGTAAAGCGGGACAACATTCGCCTGGCTCTGTTGACGACCCCAGCAACGGTTGCCCAGGAAGTAGCGGACCAGCTCGACCTCGCGGGCGTGCGAGGCATACTCAGCTTCGCCCCGGGCGTGCTGCAGACGTCTAAACCCCTGGCGGTCGGGCAGGTAGACCTGGCTTCGAACCTGCAACAGCTAGCCTTCTCCATCGCCAGCGAGGAGTAGCTGTGTTCCAAATTACAATGAAGCACATGAAAATATTGAAGGAAAAAAACAAAAACGGCGAACCACTAATGAACACTAATAAACACGAATTTATTCTTAAAGAAAAATCAACCATCTCGATAATCGGGCCTGGCGTGGTGGGCAAGGCTTTGGCCAGACTTGCCAGCCAGGTTGGTTACCGCATCGCGGCAGTGGCTGGTGGGTCTCAGGCCAGGTCGGCTCTGGCGTTGGCCCGGGCGGTCGGAGCTTCTGCTATGGAACCAGCCGAGGCCGCTGCTGCTGGGGAACTTGTGCTGCTGACCGTGCGGGACGAGGCCATCGGGCCACTCTGCGGGCAACTTGCCCGGGCGGGCGCTTTGGCCCATAAGCCTATCGTCGCCCACTGTTGCGGAGCTATGGGCAGTGAGGTTCTCGCCCCCGCCCGGCAGCTAGGCTGTGCGGTCGGGTCGATGCACCCCATGCAAACCTTCCCGGACGCGGACGCAGCCATCGCAACCCTGCCCGGAGCGTATTTTTTCATCGAGGGCACGGGCCTGGCAGCTACAGCTTTGGAGCAACTCGCCCGGGACATAGGCTGTCAGACCGGGCGGATAAACTCTGCGGATAAGCCTCTCTATCACGCAGCTGCGGTGATGGGAGCTAACTATCTCACGACGATGCTCGACGCTGCGTTTGAGCTATTCACCCAGGCTGGTCTGGGCCGAGACCAAGCCCGCCAGGCTATCGCGCCGCTGGCTACCGCTGCGGTGGAAAACACGCTGAATAAAGACGCCCCCGCCGCCCTGACCGGGCCTATCGCGCGGGGCGACCTGGAAACTCTCGCCAAGCACCTCGAAGCGATGCAACGGGCGGGGACAAGCGAAGAGACGAAAAAACTCTACCGCCAAGCTGGGGTTCGCACGGTGCAAATAGCCAAGACAAAAGGCACACTAAGCCAAGCCAACGCACAGGCACTGATAAAACTTCTACGCAGCGAATAAAAAAACATGCAGCCCACCAAAATTGCCATGCAACAAGTTGCATGACCTACAAACAACAAACTACGAAACACGCGAAAGAACGCGAAAACGAATTATTGTAAAAACAGAAATGACACGGTGCACGTCGTCGCCACGTGGTTGCAAACACCGCAACCACGGCACCCGGCGATGGAAGTGTTCGCCAAAAATTATCGTCTGGTTGATATTCGCGAGAGGTGGGGGCACAGGCCTCGGTTGAATGGTTTTTCCGCCGCCAGGGCGTCTTGCACGAACTGTCTGAACTTGTTTGCTGGGTCTGACCATTCGGCGTGTTCGTTCATTTTTTCCAACGCAACTTTCGGCGTCAGGCCCGAGCGATAAGTTATGCCAAAGGCTTCCTTTATTTCCAGCCTATCCTCGCGGGATATCTCCGGCGACCGCTTTAAGCCTACGACATTGAGGGAAACGACGTTGTTGTCCTGTGCGCACATAACAAATGGCGGCACGTGCATGCCCACCTGCGCACAGCCTTGGAACATGACCTTCTCGCCGATGTAAACGAACTGGTGGATGTTACCATTGGCGGGAAGAATCGCACCGGCTCCGACGGTGCTGTGGCCCGCGATGTTGCACCCGTTGGCCAAAATCACGCCGTCGTGAATCTGGCAGTCGTGGCCAGCGTGAGAGTTGGCCATCCAAAAGGTTTTATTGCCAACCATCGTCGCAGCCCCCGGCGTGGTCGCCCGCGATATGGTTACGCCCTCGCGAAACATATTGTCATCGCCAATGCGGAGGAACGTCTGAGAGCTGGCGTCGAACTTATAGTCCTGAGGCTCGCCGCCAAGACAGCTGAACGAGTCGACATAGTTGCCCGACCCCATGGCGGTGAAACGTCGCACGATGGCGTGGGGGCGAATGACGGTCCCAGCTCCGATCTCCACATCGGCTTCAATGATGGCATAGGCGCCGACTTCCACGTCATCAGCCAGCCTGGCGGAAGGGTCTACTATCGCGGTGGGGTGTATTTTGGCAAGGCTCATAATTTTCCTTTTCATATCAAAACCAGCGAACATTGTACACCGAACCGGCGACCAGAAACACCACTGATTATAAGCAGCCGAATTTTATAGTGGAATAAGTTGATTTTCAGCTCCAGCCAGCCTAGAGTCATGTGTATGAAAAAGACGCGCGTTGTTGAAAGTGTTTTCAGAGCCGCTTCTAAGGATCGACGGTGCGTAGCGTCATTGGCCCTGGCTGTCTGTGTGGTGCTGGCGATGGCCTCGGGTGGGTGTCGTCAACAACAGGAGCAATGGGCTTCTCTCGGCGGGCGGGCCAGGCTCCAGCAGAAGCCCTCGTCCAAAAAACTCAACCAAGCCGATGCCGCCCTCGACGAACAGACCCATCAGCCACAGTTGGACGCCCAGGCTGGCCTGCCTGAGTATTTAGCCTATGCTGCCGAGCACAATCCCGGCCTGGAATCGGCGTTTAACCGGTGGCAGGGAGCCCTTCAGCGAGTCCCGCAGGTAAAGGCTCTGCCAGACCCTCGGCTGACCTATCGGTACTATATAAGACAAGTCGAGACCCGCGTCGGTGCCCAGCGGCAGAGTTTCGAATTGGCACAGAGGTTCCCCTGGTTCGGCAAGCTTGATGTGCGAGGCCAGGCCGCCGCCGCCCAGGCTCAAGTCCAACACGAACAGTTCCAGGCCCGGAAACTGGAGTTGTTCTATCAGGTTAAAGACGCATATTACGAGTACTATTATCTCGCCCGGGCCATCGCGACGATTAAGGCCAACCGCGATCTGATGAAGCATTTCGAGCGGGTTGCCCGAACTCGCTACAAGGTGGCAGCCGGTTCGCATCCGAATATTATTCGGGCGCAGGTCGAGCTGGGCAAGCTGGAAGACAGGCTCCGTTCGCTCCAGGCCATGCGAGAGCCTATCGTGGCGAGGTTAAACGCAGCCTTGAACCGACCAGCCAGGGCTCCGCTGGGCTGGCCTGGGAAAATCCACCAGCGGGCAGTGAATGTTACTGACGGGCAACTGCTCGTCTGGCTAGGCGAGTCTAACCCGGAGCTGAGAAGTTTTGATTCCCAAATCGCCCGGAATCAGTACGAGATAGACCTGGCCCGGAAAGAGTATTTTCCCGATGTAACTTTTGGCGTGAACTACATAGACACCGCCAGCTCTACCGGTGGGCGACACCCCAGCGACGATGGCCAGGACGCCGTAATAGCAATGGCGTCGGTGAACCTACCAATATGGTGGGACAAAATCCAGGCTGGCGTCAACGAGGCCAGGTATCGCAAGCTCCAGGCTGTTTACGGCAAGGCCGAGCGGGCCAATATGCTACGGGCCAGACTGAAACTGGTGTTGTACAAGTTCCGCGACGCCGAGCGGAAGATGAACCTCTACGGCAAGACCCTGCTTCCCAAGGCCCGGGAATCTATCAAGGCTACCGAGACATCATTTCGCACGGGGCGAGGCGGGTTCCTGGACCTCATCGACGCCGAGCGGATTTTACTGGAGTTTCAACTAGCCAACGAGCGAGCACTGGCCAATCGCGCACAAAGACTGGCAGAGCTTGAAATGCTTATCGGCAGGGAAATACCCAAAAGTGAACCTGTCCTGACAGCCACGCCCAAATCAGAGACGCGGAAGGAGATACCCGATGAGAACAATGCAAAATAACATCCGGCAGAGCCTGGCCTGGGTCATATTATTGACCGGCACACTCTTCGTCTCGCCAGCCTGGACGGACAGCGACCACGACTATAGTGGGGGGGAAACCCCGCAGGTGCAACAAGCCCAGAGCCTCTGCCCTGTGATGGTCGGCAATAAAATCGACCCCGACCTGTACACGGTGTATCGAGGCGAGAAAGTTTTTTTCTGCTGCCAATTTTGCAAAACGGAATTCGAGAAGAACCCCGAGAAGTATCTGCATCGTCTGCCTCAGTTTGCCGCGGGCGCTGCCACAGATCAGGATGAATATGAACATGCGGAACATGACCACGCCGATGTGCATATTCTGTTGGCCCAGCTGGCCAAGCCGACTGGCATAGCAACGCTGTCGCTTGTCGCATTGACCGCATGTCTGGGTTTGCTGCGACGGCTGAGACGGCCAAGCCTCAAAGTACCGTTGCAACTACATAAAATCGCGGGCATCTGTGCGCTCGGATCAGGCGCGATCCATGCGGCGATCGTATTATTGACCCACTGAGAGATAAGGTGGCAAGAATGAATAAACATGTCATACGAATAATCGGATATCTGCCAGGAGCTGCCAAAACATGGGGGGTTGTCCTCGTAATAGTTATCAGTCTGCTCGTGGGGTTTGCGGCCCGGGGCCTGTTCACCGCTGCCCCGGAGACTCCGAGCAATGCAGCTGGCCATGAGGCCCACGAAAAGCCCAGGGCGACTCAAATGTGGACATGTTCCATGCACCCGCAGATAAAGCTCCCCAAGCCCGGCCTGTGTCCGCTGTGCAACATGAAGCTGATTCCACTGGAAACCCAGAAAGACGATTCAGCCGGTCCGGGCGAGCTGACTCTCAGCGACAGTGCCGTCAAGCTCATGGATATCCAAACCTCGCCGGTCGAGCGGAAGTTCGTCGAGGTTTCTGTGCCGATGGTCGGCAAGGTGGACTACGACGAGACGCTGTTGAAATATATCACTGCGTGGGTGCCGGGGAGACTGGACCGGTTGTTCGTGGACTACACCGGCGTGGTCGTAAAAAAAGGCTATCATCTGGCGGACATCTACAGCCCGGAACTGCTCAGCGCCCAGGAGGAATTGCTCCAGGCTATCGAGGCGGTAAAGAATATCGCCGGCAGCGATATTGACATTATGCGACAGACAGCCCAGGCAACCGTGGAAGCAGCCCGGGAAAAGCTGCGACTTTGGGGGCTGGGGCCTGAGCAGATAGCGGCCGTCGAAAAACGTGGCAAGACTTCGGATCATATAACCATCTACTCGCCCATCAGCGGGGTCGTGATTCACAAAGATGCCCAGGAGGGCATGTATGTTAAAACGGGCACGCGGATTTACACCCTGGCCGATCTATCGAAGGTGTGGGTTCGGCTGGACGCATATGAGTCTGACCTGAAGTGGCTTCGCCATGGGCAGAAGGTGCGTTTCACAGCTGAGGCCTACCCAGGCGAGCAGTTTGTCGGGACAATCGCGTTTATCGACCCTGTCCTGACCCAAACGACCCGAACGATCAAAGTGCGGGTCAATGCCGCGAATCCCAAAATAAAGCTCAAGCCCGGCATGTTTGTCCGGGCGGTGGTACAGGCGAAGATAGCCCGGGGCGGGGAGGTTGTCAACGCCGCGCTGGCGGGTAAGTGGATTTGCCCGATGCATCCGGGCGTGGTTAAGGCAAGAGAGGGCAAGTGCGATATCTGCGAAATGCCGCTGGTAACTGCCGAGTCGCTGGGATATCTCGGCCTGGACAAAACGAAAGCCCAAAAACCTCTGGTCGTCCCGGCCTCGGCTGTGTTGCGAACTGGCATGCGCGCTGTCGTCTATGTCCAGGTGTCCGGCCGGGCCAGGCCAACTTTTGAGGGGCAGGAAATCATTCTGGGCCCAAGAGCGGGAGACTATTACATTGTTGAACAAGGCCTGGCTCCTGGCCAGCGCGTGGTTACCAATGGCAACTTCAAGATCGACGCCGAGATGCAAATCCGCGCAAAACCCAGCATGATGGCACCTGAAGGTGGTGGCAGTGCCAGCGGACATCACCATGGCGGGGGAAGCTCTAATGAATAGCGAGACGCCAATTTCACCCTTTGAGCAAACGCCCGAACAACGCTCACTTATCGGTCGGCTGATACGGTTTTGTCTGACCAACAAGCTCGTCGTCGGCCTGTTCGTTTTGGCGATGGTGGTAGCGGGCCTGACTGTCGCGCCGTTCGACTGGCAGCTCGGCGGCATGACGCGATATCCCATAGCCACCGACGCGATACCCGACATTGGCGAGAATCAGCAGATTGTTTTTACGGCCTGGCCGGGCCGCTCGCCGCAGGATGTGGAAGACCAGATAACCTACCCGCTGACCGTTTCGCTGCTTGGCGTCCCGGGGGTCAAGACCATTCGCAGCTATTCATTCTTCGGCTTTTCCAGTGTCTATGTCATTTTCAAAGAGGGCGTGGAGTTTTACTGGTCGCGGACTCGCGTGTTGGAGAAGCTCAACTCGCTGCCGGCTGGTACCCTGCCAGCCGATGTCCGCCCCGCACTTGGCCCGGACGCCACGGCCCTGGGGCAGGTGTACTGGTATACGCTTGAGGGTCGCGACGAACAGGGCAAGCCCGCTGGGGGGTGGGACCTTGATGAACTGCGGACGATTCAGGACTGGTACGCCCGATATTGGCTGCTCTCGGCGGATGGCGCAGCCGAGGTTGCATCCATCGGCGGATATGTTCGGGAATATCAGGTAGATGTCGACCCCGACGCGATGCGGGCCTATGGCGTAACGCTTGGCGATGTAGCCCAGGCCGTCCGGGCGTCCAATCTCGATGTAGGAGCCAAGACGTTGGAGCTTAATCGCGTGGAGTATTTTGTGCGAGGCGTCGGGTTTATCAAAAGCGTAGCGGATATCGAAAGCAGCGTCGTGAAGGTGCGGGACAATGTACCCATACTCATAAAGCAGGTGGCGACCGTAACCCTGGGCCCAGCCATGCGGCGAGGCGCGCTGGACAAGGGCGGCGCCCAGGCTGTTGGTGGAGTGGTCGTAGCCCGCTATGGCGACAATCCGCTGAGGGTCATTAAAAACATCAAGGCAAAAATAGCCGAGACCGCCGAGGCTCTGCCAGCCAAGGCAGTGGTGGACTTCTCAAAGGTTACGAAACAACAGGTCAGCCAATACGCAAAGGCCCACGGCTTTGAGGCCTATGCAGGCACCAGGCTGGACAGCAAGGCCTTTCTGGCCCATCTGCGAAAAATCCCGCCAAAAGACAGGCCTGATTGGATAACCATCAGCAGGGTTACGGTCGTACCTTTCTATGACCGCACCGGTTTGATATACGAAACGCTCGGTACACTCAACGACGCGATCTCGCTGGAAATCCTCATCACCGTCATCGTCATCATCGTCATGGTGGTGCATCTTCGCAGTAGTTTCATCATCGCCATTACCCTGCCCCTGGCTGTGCTGCTGTGCTTCATCGGCATGAAGGCCTTCGGCGTGGACGCGAACATCCTTGCCCTGTCCGGTATCGTCATAGCTATCGGCACTATCGTGGACATGGGCATCGTCGTTTGTGAAAATACGCTACGACACCTGGACCAGGCCTCAGAAGACGAGCCGACCCTGGCGGTAGTCCATCGCGCAACCAGCGAGGTCGGCAGCGCCGTGCTGACAGCTGTGCTGACCACTATCGTGAGCTTCCTGCCCGTATTTACGATGATCGGGGCGGAGGGCAAACTCTTCAAACCCCTGGCCTACACAAAAACATTCGCGCTGCTGGCCTCGATAATCATCGCCCTTACGGTCGTGCCGCCAGCTTGCCACATATTATTTTGCGGCAAAATATCAGGCCGGCGCCTGCGACATGGTTTGTTCGGATTCATCGGCATCGTTGGCTTGGGCCTGATGGGGTGGGGATTCGCGCAGGGGGCGTTTTTGCTGGTAGCTTCGGGCCTGGCTGTAATCTGCTTCGCGGCAAACAGTCTTTTCAAAGACCGCATCCCGCAACGACTCGAGCGGTTGGCCCCGATGATAGCCAGCGCCATAATCGTACTGCTGGTGGGTATGTTGCTAAGCAGGTTCTGGGAGCCGCTTGGCCCGCGACGCGGAGTGATTCGCAACTTTATTTTCGTCGGCGTGATGATAGTGGCCCTGCTTGGATTTTTTCATCTGATTCGCCTCCTCTACGAGCCAATGTTGCACTGGTGTCTACGACACAAACTGCTGTTTCTTTCTGTGCCGACGCTGGTTGTCCTGCTGGGCATAACGGCTTGGCTTGGATTTGACAAGGTCTTTGGCTTCATACCGGCGGCGGGCCAGGCCCTTGGCGTCAGCCAGTCCAAAACACGCTCGACGGTGTTCTGGGCTGGTGCGACGAAGAAGTTTCCCGGTTTTGGCAAGGAGTTCATGCCCCCGCTGGACGAGGGGTCGTACCTGTTCATGCCAACGACCATGGTGCACGCGTCCATCGGCGAGGCCCTGGATATTCTGGCCAGGCAGGATGCAGCCTTGCAGGCGATTCCAGAGGTAGACTCGGTGGTCGGCAAGATAGGCCGGGCCGAAACGCCGCTGGACCCGGCACCGATATCGATGATAGAGACGGTCATAAATTACAAGCCGCAATACATCACCGACAAGGCAGGCAGGCGGGTGAACTTCCGCTATGACCCTGGCGGGACAAGGATATTCAGCGACGAACGCGGCCAAGCCCTGCTCGCCCCGGACGGAAAAAGTTACCGCGTCAGTGGACGATTTCCACGAGACAAGGACGGGCGACTAATACCCGATAAATCCGGCAGGCCTTTCAGGCTGTGGAGGCCTGCGCTGGAGCAGGTTATAAATCCGGGGCGACAGGCCTGGGGCGGTATCCGCAAGAGCGACGATATTTGGAGCGAGATTATTCGGGCAACAAAAATACCCGGCACGACCTCAGCTCCAAAACTCCAGCCTATCATGGCAAGAATAGTGATGCTTCAAAGCGGCATGCGGGCACCGATGGGCGTTAAGATAAAAGGCCCGACGCTCCAGGCCATCGAAAAAGTCGGCCTGCAAATCGAGCGATTCCTGAAACAGGTTCCCGACATCGAGCCTGCAACCGTTATCGCCGACCGCATCGTCGGCAAGCCATATCTGGAAATCGTTCCCGATCGCCTGGCCCTGGCCCGCTACGGCGTAGCCATTGGCGCGTTTCAGGAGGTAGTGGAGGTCGCCATCGGCGGGCGGAAAACAACCACGACGGTGGAAGGCAGAGAGCGGTTCCCCGTCCGCGTGCGATACCAGCGCGAGCTGCGGGACGACTTCGACAGGCTCGGAAAAATACTCGTGCCCTCCGCCGCCGGCGCGGCCGTGCCGATATCGCAACTGGCCCGCATTCGCTACACCCGAGGCCCGCAGGCTATCAAAAGCGAGGATACCTTCCTGGTGGGCTATGTCGTATTCGACAAAACCACAGGTCGCGCCGAAGTGGATGTAGTAGAGTCCGCCCAGCGATATTTACAGTCCAAGATACGCTCCGGCGAACTGGTCCTCCCTCGCGGAGTGAGCTACAGCTTCGCCGGCAGCTACGAGAACCAGCTACGGGCACAAAAAACGCTCGCAGTGATTCTGCCGATAGCCCTGTTCGTGATATTCCTGATTATCTACTTCCAGTTCAAATCCATCACCACGACGATGATAGTTTTCTCCGGTATTTTCGTCGCCTGGGCTGGCGGGTTTTTGCTGCTCTGGTTTTACTCCCAAAGCTGGTTCCTGAACTTCTCCGTGTTCGATGTGCCCATGCGTGAACTGTTTCAGGTGCACACCATCAACATGTCCGTCGCGGTGTGGGTTGGGTTCCTCGCGCTGTTCGGGATAGCTTCGGACAACGGCGTGATCCAGTCGACATATCTCGACCAGGTATTCCGCGACAGGCAGCCCGGCTCGGTCGAGGAGATTCGCCAAGCCACCGTCATCGCCGCTAAACGCAGGATCAGGCCTTGTCTGATGACATCCGCTACGACCATTCTGGCTCTAATGCCAGTGCTTACTTCGATAGGCAGAGGCAGTGACATTATGGTGCCTATGGCGATACCGTCCTTCGGCGGAATGCTGGTAGTGCTCATCAGCGTATTCGTCGTGCCGGTAATCTATTGCGCGATAAAGGAACTCGCCCTGAGACGAAAAGAATCCAAAACATAATGAAGGCATATGTCGCGGATTGTATCGGGCGAGTTGCCCCTATTTTTCCATGGCGAATTTGATTTTGACCAGAAGCTTCGCGATATCCAGAGGTTTTTCAAAGTAGGCTCGCGCGCCGTCCTTGAGAATCTGCGGCCTGGGTGGCTCGCTGGGGTAGGCGGTCATGGCAATGACCTCGGTATTTTTTGCCATTGGCCCGGGCCTTGATCCGCCGACAAACCTCAAAACCGTCCATGCCATCCATTCGCAGGTCGAGTATCACCTCATCGGGATGCCACAAAGCCACGATTTCCCCCGCAGCATAGCCCTCGGTTGCCCCACGAACTTCAAAATCAGGATATACTCCCCGTATCTCCTGGCCCAGTAATTCCACGATGGGCCGCTCATCGTCCGCGATAAGAATTCGCGAGGTACTTTGCAGTTCAGGCGGAATGGGCAAGTTATGTTGCTGGACAAACTCCACAAAGTCAGCTGTGTTTATACGCCGATGGCCTCCGGGGGTGCGACCAGCTTTCAGGTCGCCCGTGTCAATCCACTTCGCAACCGATGCGACAGCTACGCCAAGCATCTTGGCTGCTCGGGTTGTCGAAATTGCATTCCTCAATCGGAGCCGGCGGGATACGCTTCGCGGCGCCAAGGCGTCGAAGCCCGCGGGCCGTCGCTCCGCTCCGGGCGGGTTCGAATCCCGCCTACCTGGTTAAGGTGCACATGAAGAACCCGACATATTCTCAACCCGCCGGAGTTTGTATATTTATCGGAGCCGGCGGGATACGCTTCGCGGCGCCAAGGCGTCGAAGCCCGCGGGCCGTCGCTCCGC
>JAOZNE010000029.1:5536-13892 GCA_029933955.1 Phycisphaerae bacterium | reverse complement strand
CTCGCCGTTGGTGCCGATGTCTATCATCAACACCGGGCCGTCAGCTTGGCCCATTGACGTCGTTAGAATTCCCGCTACCGTGTCCCCGCCGACGAACCCGCCAATGACTGGCATGACATAAACTTGCGCGCCGGGCCCAGCCGATATGCCGAACTCTTCCGCGTCGATCTGGTAACTTTCCGCCCGGGCTGGGGCAAAGGGCAAAGCTGCCAGGCTGGATACGTCCAGCCCACAGAGCAGATGCTGCATCGTTGTATTGCCCGCAAAGCCAAGCCCGCGAATTTCCCCGCGCTGAACCTGGGCTTTTTCGCACAGCTCGTCCACGAGTTTGTTTATCGCGTCGATAATGACGTCGCGCATCTCGCGGGCCTGGGCCTGACCCTGGCACGCACGCCCGATGCGTGAGACGACATCGTCGCCGAAACTCACCTGCGGATTTATGCCCGCTGCGATAGCCCGCTCCGCTCCGCCTGGCAGCTCGAGCAGCTCGCCCACCAACGTCGTCGTGCCCAGGTCAAACGCGATAGCGAAGTTCCGCTCACCCTCCAGCAGAGCTACCGGGGTGGTTACCTTTTTGCTGGGTAAATCGTCAGCGGAGACCTCGACGACCTCGCTGCTGGCGGTGAGAATCTGCAGTTGCTCCGCGAACAGGCTGGTCTCCGGGATAGCGATAACGGCGTCCCGCTCAACGACAGTCTGACACGCAAGCCTCCAGCCAGCCTGGACGTCCGCAGCTTCGAGCATTTCCTCGCCAGCCTCGCTGGCCTGGGGTATGCCGGAGATAAATCGCACGCGACACTTGCCGCACGTCCCAACCCCGCCGCAGGGTGAGTCTATCGTCAGCCCGCATTGGCTCGCAGCTTCGAGCAAACCCGTGCCGGGCAGAACCCACACCGACCTGCCCGTAGGCTCGAATGTTATCTTCACTTGCTTCTCTCGCTCGCCCACCTCAACACCTCTGGCAAATCGCACAATCACAACCCAAAAAATCTCAAAAAAAAAATACCGTAAACGGTTCCCCTCAAATGATACCAACCCCAGGGGCTGGGCAACAGAAATTCTTAGCCAATTTTGGATTTCTTTGCGTAATTTGCGTCGGATGTATTAATATGCCGCCGCGAGGGCCTGTGATTTGGTCTCGGACGAGAAGGACTGCTCTCGACGGGATAGAGATATTCGCCGTGCCGTTGCGGACGCTGAGCCTGTCCTGGTCGGCACGCTGGCCGACAGATTTAGTCCGGATGTGCCGGCAGCGACACAGGTAACAATCGTAGCCTGCGCTGTGATACTGCAAATCGTCATGCTGAGGAAAAGGGGGCAGGATTCAGTAACAGCAAAAACAGCAGAACACGAATGACACGAATTTTTTAAGTCGGGCAGCCATGGGGATTGTTACGGCACTGAGTTTAGCGGGGGGCGTTTTTTCTGGTTGTTTTTGCTGGCGTGGCTACGACTCGGAGCTTGCCGCTTTTCAGTAGGCGGATAATTTCTTCCAGCCTGGCGTTGGTTCTTTGTTGCTCCCTGATTTGCGTCTGCCTTTGCACGCCCGCGTCGAGCGGGTCGAACTTCGCCGCTGCGACGGCCTGGCCTGGGGAGCGGAGCGTTTCCCACGCCAACATAGCAACCAAAGCTGAGGCGACCATGGCCAGGATCAAAGTTGCCTTGGTGTATTTTTTTGTCTGATTGTGCATATCACTCAACGGATTTCTCCCTGCCAGCCCATGGCTAAGTGGTGTAGATTTTGTCGTATCGTTTCCTACATTGCTTATCGTCTCAATCCACAGATTTCCGCCAGTGCCGATATTTTTTGTTAGCGGCTGGCTGGTCTGTTGGAATACAATCGCGGCACAGGAGATGCGACCCGTGCATTTAGCCGATACGAAATTTGACCAGGCCAACCCAACTGGCGGGACGGACTTTTTGCTTATTGGCGTCGATCAGATTGGCTTTGACCTGGGCCCGCGATTCGCTGCTGCTCCGATGGTTCAGCTGGGCGATAAGTCGGACGTGCGACAGGCCCTTGCCAAACACGATTCTCCCGCGGTCGTCTTCGCTGCCCCGCGAAACAAGCTCGATGTTATTGCCCGCGAGATCCATCAGCTACGAGCTGGGGCGAGGATAACAATATTCCCGCCATCGGGCGACAGCCCAACCAACACCGCCGATGCCCCGGATGAGTATCCGCCATCGCGTGGCGAGCTGAGTTTGCTCTTGCGCGGAGTGCATCGCGGGCCTACCGCTGGGGACAGGCCTTTGACGATTTCCGCTGAGGTTATTAACACTCTCGTGGCTGGGACGGATTCCGTCGAGACTTTGGAGAAGCGTGTGGCAGAGTTGCTCGGCGAGGTTTTGGAAGAGGAGCTCCGCTGGGTGCCAGCGGGCCAATGTCCGCAAGACGCTCAGCCTATCCTTATGCTGCCCGGCACGCCAGCCAGGCTGTTGGTGCAAAACGCAGCGACGAAACCCGACGAACCCGCCCAGGCGATGATCGACGACTTGCACCTGTGCCTGCCGACCATCCTGGCTGTGGCCCGGCGAACCGAAGCACTGAACCGCCTGGCGATAACCGACCACCTCACCAACGCGTACAACCGCCGATATTTCTATCACCTCACCGATCGCGTCCTGGCCCGGGCCAAGCGAGAGGGTTTTCGCGCGTCGCTGTTGTTGTATGACATCGACGATTTCAAACGGTATAACGACGAGTTCGGACATGCTGCGGGCGACGAAATTTTGCGAGAGACCGCTGCGCTTATCAAACGCATTACGCGGGAGCAGGACATCGTAGCCCGCATTGGCGGGGACGAGTTTGCGGTTCTATTTTGGGACTCCAAGCCGAGAGACCCGGACTCCAAGCCATTGCAGGACGCGTGGGGATTGGCTGACCGTTTCCGCAAGGGCGTCGAGCGGATGGAGTTTGCTTCGCTGGGCCCAGAGGCGGCTGGGTCGCTGACGATATCTGGCGGCATGGCAACTTTCCCCGCACACGGCCTGGGCTGCCAGGAACTCCTCCGCCGAGCTGACGAAGCTATGATGAAAGCCAAAGCGTCAGGCAAAAACTCCATCTACCTGATAGGCCAGGATGAAACAGGGTAAAAGCAAATTCGAAATTCGATATTGCTCCAGACATAGAGGTTGTCATGCCAAAACGAACTTTATCTATTTGCATATTCGCAGGTGTAGCGGTTTTATTTGCCATGCCTGGCTTGGCGGGCGCTCGGCGAGCGGGCAGGGCTAGGCTTAGGAAATACGAAGCTCGCTATCATGTTATCTACACCGATCTGCCCAGGGACAAAGCCTACGAAGCTATCGCCCGCGTCAACGCTATGGACGAGGAATACTACAAGCGGACGAAAGGCTTTGGCGGCAAGATTCGCAAAAAACTTCCCTTCTATTTATATTCTCGACACAAAGACTACCTGGCCTCGCTGGACAAAAAATTTGCCAACAGTGCCGGGGTGTACACCGGCAAGGAACTCAAAGCTGTAGCTGACGAAAAGCTTGTAGGCTGGCAGCAGGTTTGGCGGGCTGTACAGCATGAGGGGTTTCACCAGTTCGCTCATATGGTTATCTCGCGGGGCAGGGGTACCTTGCCGGTTTGGCTAAATGAAGGCCTGGCGGAGTACTTCGGCGCGGCGATATGGACGGGGGACGGCATGGTAGCTGGGCTGATAGACCCCGGAGCGACTTGGCAGAAGGGCAACAAAATATTCACCAGGCCTGGGCGACTTCAACGGGTGCAAGAGGCGATTAAACAAGGCGATTTCACGTCCTTCGCCAAGATGATAGCGATGACGCCTGGGCAGTGGAACGCCAAGCTGACCAAGGCAAACTATGATCAGGTCTGGTCGATGGTGCATTTTTTCGTCCATGCCAAGGATGGCAAATATCGCAAGCGATTCCAAAATTACCTCGGTGACGTGGTAAAGGGCAAGGACTCGCTGGGGGCGTTTCGCAAGCGGTTTGGCTACGATCTTCGGGCGCTGCAAAAACGGTACGAAAAGTGGTGGCTTGGCTTGGGGGAAAACCCCACCGCTGAACTTTACGACAAGGCGACGGTGCAAACTCTCACCAGCTTCCTGGCCAGGGCGTATCTGCGGAAAATCCGGTTCGAAACGGCGGAGGAATTTTTCACCCTGGCCCGCAAGGGCGAGCTGGACATAGACGCCAAACGGGCTAAGAAACTTTGGCTGCCCCCAGCCCTGCTAAGCCAGGCGCTGCAAAACGCCCAGCGACACAAAAACTGGCAAATCAAGCCAGGCCGACGCCGACGTCCAACCCTCCGACTAACCCGACCCGACGGTATGGTGCTGGAGGGCAGCTTCACTCTCAGGGGCAGAAAAGGCATCGGCGCCGTTACCGTAAAAATAAAAAAGTAGCCAGGAGCACCTACTTGCCTAAAAACGGCAGAACACGAATTACACGAATGAAAAACGAATGTCTGATCTCTTTACGGCGGCGTTGCATGTCCCCCGATGTAACGCGCGGGGGAATTGGGCGGGAATGACACAGGGATAATAGTGTGAGATTTTTTCATGGCATTCCGTAACTATTTTTTTTGTACGGATTTTAGCCGTGTTTTGTAGCATAAGATTTACTTCGGATTTCAGATTGCGGATTTCGGATTATTTCGCGAAACTAGCTCAATCCGAAATTGCCTCGGATAACAATCCAGTTTCATGTCCGCACACGATGCCCAATGGTAAGACCAGGATTTAATTTCGCTCACGGATAACAGGCTTGTCCCTTGCTTTATGGACATTTTCCGCGATGCGTGGTATGCTTCGCTGTCGATGGACGAAACTAAACTGCGAGATATTTTGAACAGCTGTCAGGCGGGGCAAATCAGTATCGACGAAGTCGTCGCGCATCTGCGACGGCTGCCGTTCGAGCCTACGGACTCTGCCCGGGTAGACCACCACCGCCATCTGCGGTGCGGGTTTGGCGAGGTTATCTTTGCTGCGGGAAAAACGCCGGGACAGGTGCGCGAGATTTTTTCCAAGCTGGCTGTGACGGGGCAGAATGTTCTGGCCACGCGAGCGGGTCGCGAAATTTACGACGCCATCCTGCTGGACCATCCAGCTGCGGAGTTTGACGAGTTGGCTCGGACTATCACGCTACGGCAGCAACTCGCCGAGCCGATAGGCCATGTTGCTATCGTAGCGGCGGGTACCAGCGACCTGCCCGTAGCTGGGGAGGCAAGGGTAACCGCGGAAATAATGGGCGCGCGGGTTTCCACGCATTATGACGTAGGCGTGGCTGGGCTTCACAGGCTCTTGGCCGACGTGCCGGAGATTCAGCAAGCCAACGTGGTCGTCGCCATCGCGGGCATGGAAGGTGCCCTGGCCAGTGTCGTCGGCGGGCTGGTCGCGGTGCCCGTCATCGCTGTGCCGACCTCGGTGGGCTACGGCGCGAGCTTCGGCGGGGTTGCCGCCCTGTTGGCAATGCTTAACAGCTGTGCCTCGGGCATCTCGGTAGTCAACATAGACAACGGCTTCGCCGGCGGATACAACGCAGCGATTATCAATAGACAAGCAGCGAAAGAATAAACGGCAAATGAGGAATTCCGAATTCCGAATGAGGAATCAATAACGAAAGACGAATGACGAAAAAAATGCCCAATGCCCATTGAAAAACCAATATCCAATACCCAATATCCCCTCGTGTCATTTGTGTTCTGCTATTTTTTTGCTTTTACTGATAACTGACAACTGATAACTGACAACTTTTTTCACAAAGGAATTTCAGATGCAGTTTGTGCGAATTGAGGATTTTGGAAAGTTGCCTGCGCGCCAGCGCGATGGGCACAAAGGCGATTACGGCAGAGTGTTGGTCGTTGGCGGGTCTCGCCGGATGATCGGTGCCCCAGCCTTGGCTGCCAACGGCGCGTTGCGAGGCGGAGCTGGTCTGGTAACGGTCGCTTCGCCCGCGACGGTGCAGCTGGCGGTGGCGATGCTCTGCCAGTGCGCGACTTCCGTGCCGCTTACTTGCCAGAAGACCGGCAAGCAGGAACTTTCGCCCGAAGCTGTAGTTCAGTTTCGCGCTATTGCGGAAGGCTGTGATATCCTGGCCATCGGGCCTGGCCTGGCTGTGGGGCAGGGGCAGGAGATGCTAATCCGCGCGGCGCTCGAGCAGGAAAAGCCCCTCGTCCTCGATGCTGATGGCCTAAACAACCTGGCCCGGATAGACAATTGGCCCGGGCTGCGACGCTGTCCGCTCGTGCTGACCCCCCACCCCGGCGAGTTGGCCAGGCTGACCGGGACCACAAGCGATGCTGTTCAGGCGGGCCGTCAACAAGCAGCTGACCAGGCCCTGGCGGACTGGCTTGGGCGATCGCAGACGGATAAGCCTATGGTGCTGGTGCTGAAGGGAGCTGGGACGATTGTAACCGACGGGCAGCGGAGCTACGTGAACGAAACGGGCAACCCGGGCATGGCTACGGGCGGAACGGGCGACGTGCTGACAGGCCTGGTTGCAGGCTTGGCGATGCAGGGGCTGGACCTGTTCACCGCAGCAAGCCTGGCAACCTACACACACGGCCTGGCTGGCGACCTGGCTGCCGCAGCGGGCACAGAAGAAGCAGCAATAGCGACCGACTTGCTGGACCATATCCCACAAGCAATGCAAAAAATTGTGGATTAGGCAAATAGGCAATAGGAGTCCACAGATTACCCGGATTTTTTTTATAAAAATGGATTGGGTAGCCATGGGGCGTGAGGGATTCCCGGCATTCTGAATCCTGTCTCCTGACTTCTGCTTTAAGTTTTTTTTGTCGAATTGGGTTGGGAGCGGTTATAATCCTTCGCGATGAATCGAACCTCAACAATCTTAGCCCTGCTGGCAGTTACGCTGGTTGGGTGCGACGAGTCTTCGCAGCTGGTCAAACCTGGCGATGTGCCTATAACCCCTACGTTGGCCAGGCCTGGCGAAACCGCTGCCAAGCCCGCTAAGCCCAAAGTCCCCGCCACGGCAGCCACTGCTACGGCCCCCGGGCGGGACAAAGCGCAACTCCCCGCTGCCAAAACCAAGCCCGCAGTCCGGGCGTCGCTCTTGCCCAGGCCTCTCACGAGCACCGCTCCGCCGGCCCGCCAAAAAACCCTCACGCAGACAGATCCGAATCTGCTGAGGGCCCCGTCGAGACAAACCAGAAAAATTCCATCGAAACCGCGCGACCCAGCCCCAGCCCAGGCCCAGACCCCAGCCCCAGCCTCGGTTGGGGGCGACAAACCTGCCGTCCGCCAAAGAAGGCTGGACAATCCCCCAGCCAGGCCTATCGAATTGACCGCCCTTGGCGAGGATACCCCGCAAAGACCGACGCTATCGACGCCGACCATCGCTGCGAGCTTGGATCGGGTTGAAGCGAAAGATGATCAGCCTGCCGATATCAAGCCCAAGCCCGCCTCGCTTCAGACCAAAACCCATGCACCCAGGCTGGCTCCTATCGCGGTCGAGGAGCAGTTCGAGGAAGACCTGGCTGGTTACCCAGGCCAGGCCGACGGCTCTGTTGACCCGCAGGACTTGCCCCAGGGTGACGTCGCGCCCGAAGCTGACGAAACTTCGCCCTGGAACCTCGAAAAAATCCGCGAGGACAAGCAGGAACAAACCGCTGCCCAGGCTGTGGCTAAGCGAGAGATAGACGAGTTGGACGTCGCCCCGCCGGAGCCTGATGAGCCTATCGTGATGAACCAGGCCAAGGTTGTCGCTGGGCTGACGCTCCAGGTGAACAACAGGTACATCAATGCCGATGAGATTCTCGCGGCTTTGCATCAAAGTTTACTGAAGATTCCCAAGCGGATTTCGCGGGAAGATTTCAGCAGGCAGGCGGGCAGGCTTATCAATCGGCAGATAACCTACCAGATTCAGCAGGTGCTCGTCAGTGAAGAAGCCAATCGGTATCTCGAAGAAGGTGCCAAAGAGCAGATTAAAATGGAGATGGCTGAGACTTTGCGGGACATGATAGCCCGCTCTGGCGGCAGCGAGGAAAAGCTCAAACAGAAATGCCGCCAAGAGGGTACGACGCTGCTGGACATTCTCAAAGCCCAGCGGATGAACCTGACGGTCAGCGTTTATTTGCGGTCGAAGTTTTACCCCGTCGTCGTCGTCAACCGCCGAATGCTGTGGAACTATTACCGGAAGAATCGCTCGGAATTCGTCTCGCCAAAGAAGGTGCAGATGCAGATTATCGCCGCTCCCTGGCGGGCGTTTGTCCCGGTTGGGGACAAGCAAGCTACCCCCGAGGAGCAGGACGAAGCTCGTTCGGAAGCTCGCGAACTTATCCAGGATGCATGGCGGGAGTTGCAGAGCGGCAAGGACTTCGGCGACGTCGCCCGCAGGCTGTCTCGGGGCGTCCGTGCCA
>JAOZNE010000029.1:0-5436 GCA_029933955.1 Phycisphaerae bacterium | reverse complement strand
AGCGGCAAGGACTTCGGCGACGTCGCCCGCAGGCTGTCTCGGGGCGTCCGTGCCAAGCATGGCGGCCTTTGGCCTATGATGTCAGCGGGCAATTTTCGAAACGCCCAGGTCGAGTCCGTCGCCTTCGCCCTGGCCCAGGGCAGGTGCAGCAAAGTCATCGAAGCGGCTTCGGGGTTCTATATCGTCAAAGCTAAGGACATCGTCCAGGGCAAGGAAGTTCCGTTCGAGCAGGCTCAGGAAGAGATTGAGCAAAAGCTCCGCATGGAGCAGTTCATCGACCTGCGAGCCAACTACATGAAAGACCTCTATGACCGGGCAACCATCGGCGACATCCAAAGCTTCCTGATCCTGACAGTAGACCGAGCAGTACAAAAATACTACCGATAACGACGGGCGGGGGGAATCAGTAAAAACAAAAGACACTACGAAAAACGCGAAAAAACGCGAAAGTTTTTTGAGTTTACTTATGTGGAATCAATCGATGCAAAATAAGGACCTATGTTGATTGGCTAGAATTATGCAACAGGCTTTGAATACGAACTTAAAGACAAAGACACCAAGGGCCTTAAACAGCTTGACGAATGGTTTGTAGTTCAACAAATCGAACTGCCGAAAAAATGTACAAAGTAATCGAACATCGAGCCAGGAAATATCTTGACCCAATTACGGGCAAAACACACATCGCCCCTATGCCGGACGAGATTCGCAAAGGTGGTCTGCTTGGCGCTGATGTAACCGCTTCGATAACGTTTATGAAAGGCCGCTGCCATATGTCTTGTACAACTATAAGAGAGTTTTTCCGTGAACTGATGAAGTTGGATATTTCGCGGAGTATGCTGTGCAAGGCTACACAGAAAGTATCCAAGTCTCTTGGGCCTTGCTATGACCAATTGGCCCAGCGTCTGCCGAAAGAGTCGCAGGTTAATGTTGATGAGACGGGCCATCACGACGACGGCAAGCTGCACTGGACATGGTGTTTTGACACATCGCTTTACAGTGTGTTTAAGATCGACAAATCGCGTGGCAGTAAAGTACTCGAGGAAATGCTCAAGAAAAACTTTACCGGTGTTATCGGTGCTGATTACTGGGGGGGCTTATCGCAAATACGCCCGCTTGTTTGACATTCGCATGCGGTACTGCCTGGCCCATTTGATTAGAGACATTCGTTTTCTGGCCGAGCAAAAAATTTGAAAACTTTCCTGCTGGGGCAGTGAACTGCTTAAATGGCTTAAAAAGCTGTTTGACACATTGCACCGCCGAGATGTGCTTACTGATAGAGGTTTTGCCTGCTCGATGGAAAGAATCAAAGCCGGTTTTCTGAAACGAATGCGACGGCCACCGGATCATAAACTTGCCAAAACGTTGGCCAGGCGGTTCAAGGGCAATGGAGCTGATAATTATTTCAGATTTTTGAGCGAGCCGAAACTTGAGCCGACGAACAATGAGACTGGACGACAGATTCGTCCGGTTGTGATAGACCGGCGGATAACGCAGGGCACTCGTGGAGATGCCGGTATGCGCTGGTGCGAGCGCATCTGGACTACGATAGCCACATATAAAAAACAGCAACGAAATGTCTTTGATTTTATCCATGAATCTGTTATTGCCCACTGGAGTAATGGAAACCACCCAGCACTAATCGCTTAAATACTGTGAACGGTTACTAAAATACTTATCGTATGCTTCTTTGTGCTTTTGCCGATAACTGACTACTGATAATTTTTATCTTTGTGTTCTTTCGTGGTGAATTTTTTGTTTTTTTTAGCGAGGATATGAACAGTTATAGAATTGGAAACGGTGAAATGGTGGTAGAAGGTAAAATCGTGCAGGTCATTGGCTCGACATTTGATGTCGATTTCGCTGAGGACAAAATACCGTCTATTTATAACGCCCTGCGTGTCGTCAGCGATGGCGAGCCGGCGGGCCTGGCGGGCGGCAGGCCAGTGGGCGGGTCTGACAGCTTGCAAAAAACTCTCATCGGCGAGGTTCAGCAGCACCTTGGCGGCGGGCGGGTTCGCTGCGTGGCCTTGGGCAGTACCGAGGGCCTGCGCCGCGGCACAGCTGTCGAAGATACCGGCGGGCCTGTTACCATGCCAGTTGGCCCGGGCGTATTGGGGCGAGTGTTCAACCTGCTTGGCGAGCCTGTGGACAACCGCGGGCCTGTCGAAGCTCAGGAGTATCGATCCATCCACGCCGAGCCTCCCGAGTTCGACACGTTAAGCCCAAAGAGCGAGATTTTCGAGACGGGCATAAAAGTTATCGACCTGCTGGCTCCGTTCGTCCGTGGCGGCAAGACCGGCCTGTTCGGCGGAGCTGGCCTGGGCAAGACGGTTATCATCCAGGAGCTTATCGCGCGGGTGGCGACGAAGCATGGGGGCAACAGCGTCTTTGCCGGCGTGGGCGAGAGGACGCGCGAGGGCAACGACATTTGGCTGGAGATGCAGGAAGCCCAGATAGGCACGACGGGCCAAAAGCTGCTGGAGAAAACGGCGATGGTCTTTGGCCAAATGAACGAACCTCCCGGAGCCAGGCTGCGGGTGGCGCTGTCCGCTCTGACCCTGGCGGAATATTTCCGCGACACCAGCGGCGCCGACACGCTGCTGTTCATCGACAATATATTCCGGTTCAGCCAGGCTGGCAGCGAGGTCTCCGCCCTGCTCGGCCGCATGCCCTCGGCGGTGGGATATCAGCCTACTCTCGCGACGGAAATGGGCGCGCTGCAAGAGCGGATAACCTCCACCCAGAACGGAGCGATAACTTCCGTCCAGGCGGTTTATGTGCCAGCTGACGACATGACCGACCCCGCCCCCGCAGCAGCTGTAGCCCATCTCGACGCGTTTATCGTGCTGGAACGGTCGATCGTGGAAAAGGGAATCTACCCCGCTATCGACCCGCTTGCCAGTTCGAGCAGGATTTTGGATCCGCAATATGTAGGCCAGGAGCATTACGCGGTAGCTCGGCGCGTGCAGGAAATCCTTCAGCGATACCGCGACCTGCAGGACATCATCGCCATCCTCGGCGTGGACGAACTCAGCGAGGACGACAAGCAAACGGTAAACCGGGCCCGGCGGATTGAGCGGTTCCTGTCTCAGCCTTTCATCGTAGCGGAAGTTTTCACGGGCAAGGCTGGCAAGATAACGCCGCTGGAAGAAACCGTCCGCAGCTTCGGCGAAATCTGCGACGGCAAGTGGGACCACCTGCCCGCCCAGGCGTTCATGTATGTAGGCACGGTGGAAGAGGCAGCCGAGCAGGCCCAGAAGATGAAAAAGTAGCTTGCAACGGGCGTTGCCGAATAGCCAAATTTGGTTTACACTATCATTGATGTTGGAATGGAGCAGAGCATGTGTGTTCTCAAGTTGCCGCAGAAATTAGATTTCGACGCGCTGTTTGACTGCATTTCAAACAATCACTTATCATCGACAGACACAAATGTCATTGATTTTTCCGCGGTCGAGTTTGCTGATCCCACAGGAATTGCCCCCTTGGCTGCAGTGGCTAGAAAATGGTTAGGTGATGGATTGGAATTAACTTTTCAACCACCCTCCCCAACCACAGGTGCTTTTAAATATTTACAGCGTGTGGATTTTTTCAGAAAATTCCATGTTTTCGAGGATGAAAAATTTCGTCGTCATAACCCGCAGGGCAATTTTTGTCCCTTACAAGAGATTGCTTACGATAGCCCTACGGAAAACATTGCTACAAAATTGGCTGGTGCGTTAACTGGTAACAATCCAACCTTTATCCACGCCAGGTCGGAGCTGTACAACTGTCTTTATGAGAGCATGAACAATATCAAAGACCACGCCAGACTGGGAAATGTGGCTGGGTATTCACTAGTTCAAAATTATAAGCTGGATTATAATAACAAGGAGTATGTGTTTACGACAGCAGACGCCGGGCGCGGTATTTCCGAATCGCTACGAGATAACTCGGAGTTAAAAATTGATAATGAAACTACGGCACTTAACCTGGCCTGCCAACCAAGCATTTCAGGGTCGCCTGGAATAGAAGAGTATTACGGTTATCCTAGAAATATGGGTGAAGGTTTAACGAACATTGATAGAGTTGTTAAATTGGCAAAGGGATATTTTCGATTGATTTCTGGTAGTGCCGAGAGAATTCGTCGAGAAGATAAGGTTGAATGCAGAAGCTGCCAATACCCATGGCAAGGGACAATAGTGATTGTTAAGCTGACGATGGCTGGTATGCAACAATATTTGAATGAGCCAAAAGCAATACAACAGGAAGACGAGGTGCGTTTTGACTGAATCACGAACAATTAATGTTCAGGAAATTTTACGACAAAAAATGGGACTTGACGAAGTCATTTCCATTGCTGGCACCCCCAGCGGAACAACTCTAGCGATTGTGGTTGCTGATGCACTGCAATCCTCAAGCCTTGATATTCAGCTGGATTTCAGCGGCATTTATAGCATGTCAGGTTCGGCGACCTGTGCGTTTTGGCTCTACCTGGGTACACGCGTGGGGCTTGATGCGATTGGAAGAATTGGTTTTACTCATTTGGAGCCGTCCGCAATGGAAGCGTTGAAATATGGATTAGACTCTGCCAGGGAAAGGCTCGGCCCCACGCACAAAGCAGCAGGCTAAATAACTTTTAATCTGTGGGTGTCGGGTGTAACACTATGAAAAAGTAACTTGCAACGGGCGCGCTTTCGGTGAAAATGATTGATGCGATAGAATTATGCGTAAGGGGCGCAGGGCTTCTTGCGTTTTTAAGGGTTGTGCGACACGAAAGGATTTTATCATGGGTGCTTTAGTAGCGAGTGTAACGATGATTGTGTTGGTGATTTTTTATCTGGTGCTGCTGGTCAGGTGGCAGCATGTGCGTCGGCCTCAGTTTTTCCTGCTGGGCTGTGGTGCGATTATCTTGAACATGTTGCTGGTCGGCATTTTCTCGCAATTCTCAGGCCGCTGGGCGATGGTCTTGACTTCGCTGTTGACCATGGCGTTGACAGTTATCGCATTTGGCTGCGCCGTGCTGACCTGCTACCAAGCCGAGCTGCCGATAGAGCTTCCCTGCTGCAAATCCGAAGGCGACGCTGAAGGCTCGGACGTTCCATACTAAAAATGAACTAAAATATCAGGGAGCGAAAATGGAACTTTACGAAGCTATCGAGAAGCGGCGCAGCGTGCGGAAATATCAGGCCCAAGCTATCGAGGACGATAAGTTGCGTCGCGTCCTCGACGCGGGCCGTCTGGCACCCTCAGCCAATAATTTGCAGGACTGGAAGTTTGTCGTCGTGCAAGACCAAGCCACCCGGGTCAAGTTGGCCCAGGCAGCGGAGCAGCCCTGGCTGGCGGAGGCGCCGGCGATAATCGCAGCGGTCGGCACGAATGGCAGGACGATGTTTTGCGATATCCCAGCCGCCCCGGTGGACTGTGCGATAGCGTTGGATCACATGACGCTCGCAGCTG
>JAOZNE010000209.1:0-3726 GCA_029933955.1 Phycisphaerae bacterium | reverse complement strand
GAAAAAACAAAAAACTTCATGGTAAACTTTGTTTTTTACGATAATTCGTGTTTATCAGTGTTCATTCGTGGTTCTTTTCCGTGAACGGTTACTTGTTTTTTATGTTGAGGTCGTGAACGGTCACGTTGTTTTTAAGCGTCTTTGTGTTTTGTCGCGTCGCTGTAGACTGCGATGATTTCTCCTGAGGCAAGCCTGTAGATATAGCACTCCCGCTGACCCTGGGCTTGCTGACCCCTGGCCTGGGCGTCCTTGAGATGGGAAACAGGACAATACTCCGGCTCGCCCGTGCGCCAGACCCGCTGCAAGGCATCGAGGAATCCCGACTTGGCGAGATTTGGAAATATCTCCGTCAGCCGTTTGCCGACCAGCTCGCCCCGGCTGATTTTCTCGCTCCACTCCTCGGCGGGATTGAAATCCACGAAGAGGAAATCCTTGCCATCGTCCACCGCTTCGTAGATAGCTACGCCGCTGGTCATGTTGTCGAATATTCCCCTGAATCGCTCCTCGCTCTTTTGCATCGCCCTGTGGGTTCGCACGAGGTCCGTCAGGTCGCGGGCTGCCTCTACGACGTGGGTAACCGTTCCGTCGGCGTCCTTCAGGGGCGACATCAGCAGATCGACCGGCACTGGCGTACCGTCAGCAGCGAGGTGTTTATGCTGAATGTTACAATGTTTCCCCGTGTCGAACACGGTTCGCAGCCCGCATCGCTCGCCGTGCTGATGGCAGGGCGAGTCCAGGCCGTGGGACACCTCGTAGCAGTGTCGGCCTATGATATCTTCGCGCTTGGCTCCCAGCGTCCGCAGGGCTGAATTGTTCATGTCCGTAATGCGATAGTCGCTGTCGATTACGAGGATATCTTCGTGCATATTCTTGATGAGCGAGCGATAGTAGAGTTCGCTCTGGGCCAACTTTTCCCTGGCCCGGTCGCGGTCGCGAACTCGTCGCTCCAGGCACAAAGCGCCGATGCCGATTCCGCCCAGGCCCAGTAGCCAGATGAGAACGTAGTTTATCGTTACCGAAACCATGTGGCCCAGCATGTTCGCCCACAGCGGTGCCATCGGTACCGACACGCTGATGCCGCCTCGCAGGTCGCCCTCTTTGTAGCCCTGGACTGCGTGGCATTTCAGGCAGCCTTTTTCGGTAATCAAAGGCCTCATCAGCCTCATGTGTTTCTGGCCATGGAGCGTCTCGATCGATGAGACTACCGCCTGGCCCTGCTCGAGTGCCCGCAAGGCAGAGGCTTCCCACGCGTCCGGGGCGTTTTGCGGGCGAATCGGATCCAGGCTGGTGATATGACTTTGATGGCCCAGTTTTTTCCGCCCGATCTCATGCACCTGTCGGGTCATGTAGGCTGGATTTATCAGCGTCAGCTCCAGGCCGGACGTGGTCGTAACGTCGCGATTGGGAAGGTGAGACAGGTACGGGTTAGGCCGAGTTTTTTCGGTTACCGGAGCGTAGACGCCCCCGTGCCCAGCTGCCCAATGGCGATAGACCACGTCCTTCTCAAAAGAGTACGACGCCTGGATGCGGGCCGACTCGAGGGTGTTTTCGTACACTTCCCAGAGGTGCCAACACGCCCCCAAAACAATCACAGCCGTCCAGATCGTCGTAGCGAGGATGGCGTCGCGTCTTAGGTGCGGAGAAAGTTTCAGAGAGATTCTCATGCCCGAATCAATCCTTCCTGGAAAACGTCTGCAGGGCGACAGCTAATTTACTCAAACTGACCGATTTTCAGCAATCCAACCGCGGGGTTGTTGACTGGTTGATTAGTTAACTGGTTAACTGGTAAAAGATTACAAAACAAATACGCCAAAGCTCTCTGTCCAGATAAGACCTGGAAAACAAGGGTTTTCGACGCTGTAAAGATTTGTGTAATTCTTTACTAATCAACTAGTTAACCAATCAACTAGCTACTCAAACCGGTCGGTTTGAATAATTTATTATAAGACTTTGGGCGGTCATTTCCTTTGGAATTTCGATGTTCAGCAGATGTAACATGGTCGGCGCGATGTCAGCCAACTTGCCGTGGTCGATGAGTTTGTATCGGCCCGGGTCGTCGGTAGCCAGCACACACTCGACGGGGTTGGTGGTGTGGGCGGTCTGAGGCTGGCCTGTCGCGTCGACCATTTGCTCGGCATTGCCGTGGTCGCTGGTTATCAGCACTTCGCCGCCCTTGTCCAGCACAGCCTGGACGACCTTGCCGAGACAATCGTCGACAGCTTCGACCGCCTTGACCGCTGCGTCGAACACGCCGGTGTGACCAACCATGTCGCAGTTGGCGAAGTTCAGCACAATCACGTCATAGGTTTCGCTCAGCGGGCAGGCGCTGGGCAGGTCGGCGCCGAGCGTCAGGTTGGACATCTCGCCAGCCTTGGCCTGCTGGCGGGCCTCGCCGACGCCGCCGGTGATGGCTTGGAGCACCATGTCCGTTACCTCGTAGGCGCTCATGGCTGGTTTTTGATCCTCGGGTATCGTGATGCTCTCCAGCTCGATGCGATCCTCGCCGGCGTAGGGTTCGAGCATCTTGCCGTTGAAGAAACTCGTAACGTGCTTGTACTTTTGAAACTCCGCGATGCGAAGTTGTCGCAGCCCAGCCCGACTGAGCACGGCGCCCAGCAGATTGGCCATGTTCATCGGCGGGACAAGCTCGAACTCGAATTCGTCGTAATATCGCGTCAGGCCCATGTAAAACACATCGGGCAGCGGGCCTCGGTCAAAGCCGTAGTCGTTGAAGTTCTCCTCGACGAACGCTTTGGTCAGTTGTAGCGCGCGATCTTGACGATAGTTCATGTGCAGCACCGCGTCGCCGGGGGCTATCTTGCCGACAGGCTCGCCTGCCGCGTCGACGATAGCGGTGGGCATGATGAACTCGTCGGTTTCGATAATGTCATCGCCAGCAGCCTTTTGGTCCGCTGCCCGCTGATAGGCCTTTTCGATAGCGTCGCGGGCGGAATGACTTTTGTACTCCCCCTGGCCCGTCGTCAACAGCTCATAGGCTCGCTGCGTTCGTTGCCAATTCTCCGCCCGGTCCATCGCCCAGTATCGACCCATGACGCTTGCGACTCGCCCCAGGCCATACTTCGCCATCTTGGCTTCCAACGCGTCGAGAAATGTTATCGCGCTTTTGGGCGGGGTGTCTCGGCCGTCGCTGAAAAAGTGGACGCAAACGTCCCTAACGCCCTGGTTGGCCAGGAACTTCAGCATCGCGAAAAAGTGCTCATCCGTAGCATGGACGCCCTGGTCCTGCACCAGGCCCATGAGGTGAAACTTTTTGCCATGTTCCTTGCAGCGACGCACAGCTTCGACCAGCCTGGCCGAGGCGAACAACTCACCCGAGGCGATGAGCCTGTCGATGCGGACAATCTCCTGCTCGACGATTCTACCAGCCCCCATATTCAGATGGCCGACTTCGCTGGAACCCTGGCTGCCGGGGCGAACGCCCACAGCCTGGCCCGAGGCGTCAAGCGTACAGTTGGGATATTTTTGCAGCAACGCGTCCATGTTCGGAGTATTGGCAGCGGTTACCGCATTGGCAGGGCCGGCCGGCGCCAAGCCCCAGCCATCGCGTATCAGCAGCATTAACGGTTTCGACATTTTCAAAAACCTTTCGCAGTTTTTAAGAACCCACGTTCACCCGTGTTTATCCGTGGTTCTTTTTTGTGAGCGGGTACAAAAAAGGCCAGCGGTGAGAATCGAACTCACAACCCCAGCTTTACAAAAGCTGTG
>JAOZNE010000208.1:0-3753 GCA_029933955.1 Phycisphaerae bacterium | reverse complement strand
CACTAACTCAACATCGCCAGCCGGGGCCTGCGTAAAATTATTTTCGCCGCAATATCCGGCGTCAGCCAAAGCTACGCCAATCTCTTCTTCTATCTCAACTTACTGCCTACTTGCCTACTCCGCCTGGTCGATTTTTTCGGCTAGGAATTTTCTGACTTGGGTGATGTTTATTCTTTCCTGGGCTTGGGTGTCGCGGTGGCGGACGGTAACGGTGTCGTCTTCGAGCGTTTGGCCATCGACGGTGAAACAGTATGGCGTGCCGGCTTCGTCCATGCGGGCGTAGCGTTTGCCGATGGACTGCTTGACGTCGAACTGGCAGGTGTAGTGCGGGCGAAGTTCGAGGTACAGCTTCTGGGCGACCTCGGGCATGCCCTCTTTGTTGACCAGCGGGAAAATCCCAGCCTTTATCGGAGCCAGGCGCGGATGGAACTTCATAAAAACCTTGCTGGGCCTGGTCTCGTCGGGCGTGTAGGCTTCGCACAGCAGCACGAGCACGCCGCGCGTCAGGCCACTGGCAGGCTCGATGACATGCGGCAGATATCGCTCGTTGCGTTCCTGGTCGAAATATTCCAGCTTGCACTTGGCGTGTTCCTGGTGCTGGGTAAGGTCGAAACACCCGCGATGGGCAATGCCCTCCAGCTCGCCGAAGTTCGGAGTAGTGAAGGGGTACTTGTACTCGACATCCACGCAGGCTTGGCTGTAGTGGGCAAGCTCGTCGGCGTCGTGGTCGCGGAAAATCAGATTCTCTTTGCTCACGCCCATGCTCAGCCACCAGTCCATCCGCTGGGCCTTCCAAAATTCGTACCACTGCCGGGCGTCATCGGGCGGGCAGAACCATTCCATCTCCATCTGCTCGAACTCGCGGCTGCGGAAAATAAAGTTCCGCGGCGTAACCTCGTTGCGAAACGCCTTGCCGATTTGAGCAATGCCAAACGGCAACTTCACCCGCATCGTGTCGAGGATATTTTTGTAGTTCAGGAAAATTCCCTGAGCCGTCTCAGGCCGAAGGTAAACCTTGCTGGACTCGTCCTGCACAGCTCCGGCATATGATTCGAACATCAAATTAAAAAGCCGCGGCTCGGTCAAATCTCCGCCGCAATTCGGGCAGGGCGTAACCGGGCCGGTATCTTCCAGCCGCTCGGTAGCCAGGTATTTTATCGCCTCTGCAACGCCGTACTGACGCTGGGGAGTTTTCTCGACCTCCTCCGCAATCCAGGCCAGCGTCGCGTCGGTATCCCGCACCATCGCCAGGCCCGGCGCGAGCTTCTTGCCGCGTTTTCTATCTCTCGCCCAGCGGCGCAACTGCTCAGCGTCGAACTCGACAGACTCGTGCGAGGCCGCTTGCTCGCCCTGCGATTCCTGCAAGAAAACTTCCGTCAACGATTGGTACCATGGGCTGTCGCTCAGCATGTCCTGGACATGGTCGCTGCGGAAGAGTTTTTTGCATTGTCGGCAGGTTTGCATCGGGTCGTTGAACCCGCCGACGTGGCCGGACGCTACCCAGGTTTTCGGGTTCTGGATTATCGAGCTGTCCAGGCCTACGATTTGCAGCGGCGCCCCGTCCGGGCCGATGGGCGGACACTCCACCATGTGTCGCCACCAGTGGTCGCGGATGTTATTCTTCAGCTGCGTCCCCAGCGGGCCGTAGTCCCAAAAGCCGTTGATGCCGCCATATATTTCCGAAGCGGGAAACACAAACCCCCGCCGCTTGCACAAAGCTACCAGTTGCTCCATCGCCGCATGATCCGCCATGTTTTTTGCCCTTCTCGCTACGAAATATCATAATAACACAGCAGGCATACTAGCCCCTAACCCGCAAAAACACAAGCCCACAAAATATCCGTTTCAAAAACAATCCGCTTGACCTGCGTGGCGGAAGTCTGTAGAAATAGCCCTTTGCGGTACGTGTGAAATTAGACTTTAGGCACCGCTTCGGCGGAAATTTATTGAGGAGCAACAAATGGCAAAGATCGATTTTGGTGGTACGAAGGAATATGTCGTTACGCGTAAGGAGTTTTCATTGGCCAAGGCTCGGCGGGTTCTCAAGAACGAGACCATCGCGGTGCTTGGCTATGGTGTGCAAGGCCCCGCCCAGGCGCTGAATATGCGGGACAACGGTTTTAATGTTATCGTAGGCCAGGCCAAGCGGTTTAAGAAGGACTGGGACCGCGCGGTTAAGGATGGTTGGAAGCCCGGCAAGACTCTGTTTGACATCGACGAAGCTGCCCAGCGCGGCACGGTCGTGCAGATGCTGGTCTCCGACGCCGCTCAGAAGGCTATTTGGCCTGCGGTTAAGAAGAACCTCAACGAAGGCGACGCGCTTTATTTCTCGCACGGGTTCAGCATTGTTTATAAGGATCAGACCAAAATTATTCCGCCAGCGAATGTCGATGTGATTCTGGTGGCTCCCAAGGGTTCGGGCCTGAATGTTCGGCGGAACTTCCTTAACGGGGCTGGCATTAATTCCAGCTTTGCGGTGTTCCAGGATTTCACAGGCCGGGCTGACGAGCGAACGATCGCTCTGGGTATCGCGGTCGGCTCGGGGTACCTGTTCCCAACGACCTTCGAGAAGGAAGTTTACTCCGACCTCACGGGCGAGCGCGGCGTTCTGATGGGCGCCCTGGCTGGCGTGATGGAAGCGCAATACGACGTGCTCCGCAAGAATGGCCATAGCCCGTCCGAGGCGTTCAACGAAACCGTCGAGGAACTCACGCAAAGTCTCATTCGGCTGGTGGACGAAAACGGCATGGACTGGATGTATCAGAACTGCTCAGCTACCGCTCAGCGAGGCGCGCTGGACTGGAAGCCCAAGTTCAAAAAGGCCACGCTGCCCGTCTTCAAGGATTTGTATAAGAGTGTCGCCAACGGCACGGAGACGCGTCGAGTTCTGCGAGTTTGCGGCGCGAAGGATTACAAAACCAAGCTGGACAAAGAGCTGGCAGCCATTCGCGACAGCGAGATGTGGCAAGCCGGTGCCGCGGCACGAAGCCTGAGGCCTAAGGAAAAAGCCAAAACTGTTACCAAGGCTACCAAGGGCGTGGGCGGCAGAAAAAGCAACTAAGACGGTAACCGTTCACACAAAAACTGGTTGCACCATGAAGATGTAACAGATTAACCACGGCGGACTTTCCCAATCGGGAAGCCCGCCGTTTTTTTTATGTCAAGCGGCTGTCATCGGGGCTAAAGGTTTTTGCCTGTTCGGTTCGATAATTTTTATAACGATGGCGAAGGACGCTGCGAAAAATACTAAAGATGCGAAAAGTTCTCCCAGCTCGCCCGAGGTGCGGATATCCGCTGCTGCCCAGGCTGCGGGCGTCAGTTCGCAGACCATCGAGTACTACATAATGATAGGCCTGGTGGAACCCATCCGCCACAAGGGTCGGAGCGGGCGGTTCTTCGACGAGAAAATCATCAGGCGAATTAGACTAATCCACGAGCTGAACGAAACAGGCTACACCCTGCAAAACATCCGCGATATATATTTGAAACCCCCAAAAAAAACACGACTAGAAAATGTGTAATAAATCGGGGCGAAAGGATTTGAACCTTCGGCCTCTGCGTCCCAAACGCAGCGCTCTGCCAAGCTGAGCTACGCCCCGAATTTCACTTCGGCGGGCTAGTCTATCCAAAATGGATAATAAATCAACCCTATTCTCGCGGTATTCTCGCAGCGGCGCTAATTTAATGGCTTAGTGTGCGAGATTTTTTCATGGCTTTTCGTAATTATTATTTTGCACAGATTTTAACCGTGTT